>NZ_JAJBZK010000002.1:0-160397 GCF_020739505.1 Streptomyces sp. S07_1.15 | reverse complement strand
GATGCGCGGCCCGACCGATGGGGACAAAAAGTCCGGCTAGTGGGCTTCCTGATACGGGAGTTGGGGAGTACTGCGCACTCCTGGGCGGGTCCGCTGCGCTCCCCCGCCTGGCGGCCCTTCCGGCTGCGCCTCCAGGGCATGGGGGCCCGCTGGCGCGGGCCGGGCTGGCTACGGGGGTAGGGGGTCGCTCGTTCGCGTGGGTTCCAGTGTAGCGAGTGCATCCAGTAGATTCACCATGTACTGTTGGCGAAAACATGGACACCCCCCAATCACCCGGAAACTCCCCGGAATTCCGAGAGGAACGACCCGCAGATGACCGGTCACCACGAATCTACCGGACCTGATCCCACGCTGAGAAGCGATTCTGTGCGCCAGGTGACGCAGTACCAGACGGCGGGCGTGAACGCCCGGTTGAAGGTGTTCGCGCTCCTGGAGGCAGGGTGCCCAAGAGCGAAGCGAACAACCTGGTGGCCGCGCTGGAGGCCGGGACGGTCACCGGAGCGCAGTGCCCGGTGGTGGAGCTGGACGGCATGGTGCCGGCTTCTCGGGGCGCGCTGTTCTCGGCCGGCTGGGATGACGGCGTGAGGGCCGTGAGCGAGGCCCTGGTAGGCATCGCGGACCAGGAGTGTGGTCCCAGCACGGCGGCCGGGAGTCCGGGGCCGCTGAACTGGCCGTACACATCGCGGACGTGAGACAGCTTACGCGGGCCGACCTCGTCCGGCTGGAGAGGTTCGTCCGGGAGTCCGTGCTGTCGCGCGCCCACCCGCACACCACAGCGCGGCGCCGGGTACTGGAGGCGCTGGGCGAGGCCGGCGGTCTGCACCGCGCGGATGAGGAGCAGCGACGGGGGACGTCATCGTCTGCGCGCTCGATGCCGGTCACTACGACCCGGACGACAAGCCGCCCTTCAAGGACGGAAAGTCCGGCGGCTGGCACAAGGCGGATGCGTCGATCTGGAACGACCTCGGTGCGGCCTGCATTCCGCACGGGGCCATCTGAAAGACCACAGGAATAGGAATCGGGGAGGGCCTAGAAATGCTTTTGGTTCCGCTCAAAGAACACCAGATCGACCAGAAGTTGAGCTTTCGCGACTGGGTTGGATTTCCTGCAAGATCGCCTGTTCCTCCGGAGGGGGCACGTGCGATGGGGGTGTCCGCGACCGGGTCCGGTAAGACGATCACCACCGCTGCGTGCGCTCTGGAGTACTTCCCGGGCGGGCGGATTCTGGTGATGGTGCCCACGCTGGACCTGATCGTGCAGAGTGCCCAGGCCTGGCGGTGGGTCGGGCACCGCGCGCCGATGGTCGCGGTCTGCTCGGTGGACAAGGACGAGGTCCTGGAGCAGCTCGCAGTGCGCACCACCACCAATCCGATCCAGCTCGCCCTGTGGGCCGGGGCCGGGCCGGTGGTCGTATTCGCCACGTACGCCTCTCTCGTGGACCGCGAGGACCCCACCGACGTCACGGGGCGCCGGACTGTCCCCGGGCCATTGGAATCGGCTCTGGCGGGCGGAGAGCGGCTGTACGGGCAGCGGATGGCTCCGTTCGACCTGGCCATCCTGGACGAGGGGCACATGACCGCGGGGGACATGGGGCGACCGTGGGCGGCGATCCACGACAACAGCCGGATCCCCGTGGACTTCCGGCTCTACCTGACCGCGACCCCGCGGATCCTCGCCGCGCCCCGGCCGCAGCGGGGCCGGGACGGGCGGGAGGTGGTGATCGCGTCGATGGAGGACGACTCCCGCACCTACGGCACCAGGATTTTCGATCTCGGGTTGGCGGAGGCGGTGGAACGCTCGATCCTTGCGGGGTTCGAGATCGACGTGCTGGAGATCCGCGACCCCGACCCGGTCCTGGGCCTGTCGGAGGACGCGCTGCGGGGCCGGCGCATGGCCCTGCTCCAGGCCGCGCTGCTGGAGCACGCGGCGCAGCAGAACCTGCACACCACCATGGTGTTCCACCAGCGGGTGGAGGAGGCGGCCGCGTTCGCCGGACAGATGCCGGCGACCGCCGCCGAGCTGCACGCCGCCGAGGCCTCCGCGGCGGCGCTGGCCGGGGCGGAGGAGCTGCCCGCCTCGTCGCTCGACGCCGAGCTGTACGAGCTGGAGGAAGGCCGTCACGTGCCTGCGGAGCGGGTGTGGGCGGACTGGCTGTGCGGGGACCATCCCATCGCGCACCGGCGTGAAGTGATCCACCGGTTCGCTAACGGCATCGACGCCAACAACCGGCGGGTGCACCGGGCCTTCCTCTCTTCCGTGCGGGCGCTGGGGGTCGGGGTCGACATCACCGGACTACGCGGAGTGGAGGCCGTGTGCATCGTCGGCTCGCGCAGCTCCCAGGTCGACGTCGTCCAGAACATCGGAC
Source organism: Streptomyces sp. S07_1.15 (assembly GCF_020739505.1). NCBI lineage: Bacteria > Bacillati > Actinomycetota > Actinomycetes > Kitasatosporales > Streptomycetaceae > Streptomyces > Streptomyces sp. S07_1.15. Next base: position 158,032 of record NZ_JAJBZK010000002.1, on the reverse strand, counting down.
GCGCCCTGCGCCCCAACCCGGACGGCACGACCAAGACCGCGCGGATCATCATCCCTGTCTTCCTGCAGTCCGGGGAGGACCCGAAGGACATGGTCGCCTCGGCCAGCTACCAGCCTCTGGTCGACATCCTCCAAGCCCTGCGCTCGCACTCGGAACGCATGGTCGACCAGCTCGCCTCCCGCGCCCTGACCCGCGGCGCCGAGCGGCGGCGTATCCACGTCCGCCCCTCCCCCGCGGCCGGGGCCGGCCCGGAGAACGGGGACATGCCCGCGGAGAGCAGCGAGGCGCAGCAGGAGGTCGACCGGGTCACCTCCATCGTGATCAATTTCGCCTCCCCCCGCGACGCCGCCGACATCGCAGCCCTTACCCGCTGCCGCGTCATCCGCCCCCAGTCCCTCATCTGGCTCGAGGGCTACCAAGCCCTCACCCGCTGGCGCACCGAGAACAGCATCACCGGGCTGCACGCCATCCCCTACGACGTCGAGACCGAGGTCGGGACGACGAAGGCGTTTCCGCTTGGGCGATGGGTCCACCAACAGCGAAAAGCGCTGCGGGCCGGAGAACTCGATCCCCACCGCAAAACCCTCCTCGACGACGCCGGAATGGTGTGGGAACCCGGCGACGAAGCGTGGGAGAACAAACTCGCCGTCTTCCGCTCCTATCGGCGCGCGCACGGGCACCTCGCGCCCCGGCAAGACGCGGTGTGGGGCGAGGGCGAGGCGATGGTGCCCATCGGGCAGCACCTGGCCAATCTCAGGCGCAAAGGCGCGAAGAACGGCCTGGGCAAAGACCCGGAACGGGCCGCAGAGCGCGCGGCGCAGATGGCGGCGATCGACCCGGACTGGAACTGCCCCTGGCCGCTCGACTGGCAGCGGCACTACCGCGTCCTCTCCGACCTAGTCGACGCCGACGGCGTCCTGCCTGCCATCGACCCCGGGGTGCTGTTCGAGGGCGACGACATCGGACGATGGCTCACGCGGCAAAGAGAAGCGAGCACCTGGACACAACTCTCCGCCGAACAGCAGGAACGACTGACCGCGCTGGGTGTGACGCCCGTCGAACGGCCCGCTCCAGCCCCGGCGGCCCCGCGCGCGACGAAGGGGCCGAGCAAGGCGAAGCAGTCGTTCCAGCGGGGCCTGGCGGCCCTCACTCAGTGGGTAGAGCGGGAGGGTGCCCACAGGCCGGTACCCCGCAGCCACGCTGAGGAGATCGCGGTCGACGGCGAGACGGAGCCGGTGATCGTCAAGCTAGGCGTGTGGATATCGAACACCCGCGCGAGGCGGGACAGGCTCACCGCGGAGCAGCTGGACGCGCTGCGGAAGGTGGGCATGGAGTGGGCCTGATGGAGGTAGCCGCTGGGCCCGGCAGGCCTGTCGTAGTGCTGCCGCTCTTCCCTCAGCGCTGGGGCGGGCCCAACCAGGCCCGCCCTGCAGGGCCCTCAGGCCAGGGCAGCGTGGCCGGCCTCGGTGGCCTCCGTCAGGTCTGGCCGCTCTCCGTTCGCCGGGTGGACAATCCGGACGAGACCCCCGTCGTGCAGGTCAATCACCGCCCTATAGAGCCCGAACTGCTTCTCCTGCCATGCCACGCGCCGAGGGTCTTCCTTGACGGCGCTTCGCTCGAAGTTCGCCGGGTGGATGGTGTGAAAAAAGTCGGAGGCGGCCACGGGCTCTGGTGACTGGGCGATCAGGCGGAGGAGTTCATGCTCGTCGGCATTCAACGTCATGAAGGCAACGTAGAGGCCGGGCTGGGCAAGAGTAACGGATTCCGGGCCTAGGTGTCGGTACCTGGGCGAAGGACAACAAACAGGCCGGCGGCCGTGATCACGCGAACGACTGCGCGTGCAACACCCGGTTTGGTACACGAGGGGTCCAAAAAGGATTACTCGCCGCTACGCTGAGCCGGTGGATCAAGAGCTTCCCACTGCAGACGAATCGGTCACCAGCCGGGAGCAGGATGCGGTGCGCCTGCTACTGCTCATCGATGGTGCGTGCGGGAGCGTCAGCGAGCCTGAGCTTGCCGATCCGGGGCTCGCTGAGGCTGTGGGCGTGGTCCGGACCCAGGTTCGGCTGCAGAAGCTGGATTTCTGGCTGCGCAATCCGGACTACCTCGCCGACGAGCTGCTCACGGAGTACGAGAAGAGCGGCGAGGTGCCCCTGCTGAAGCTGGCGGGCTCGATCTTGGATTCCGAGGAACCGGAAGTACGGCGCTACCCGATGCTGCGCCACCACTTCGGCGCCTACGAGCCCTTGGACGACGCCCTGGCGGTGCTGCGCAGCGCCGGGCTGGTGGCCCGTCGCCGGCGCGGCACCGTCAACCGGGTCCGCCAGCACGACTACTTCCTCCTGGAACCGGGTCGCGTGGTGGCCCGTGAGGTAATCCGGGAGGCGCCGGACTTCCGCTACTACGTCGACCGTGCGCGGTTGGTGCTGGCGCTGGCCGACGGGCTGGGCGGCAGCGAGTTGAAGAAACGGCAGTACCTGCAGCGAGAATACGCCGAGGCGGTGCGGGGCGAACGGATCGGTTCGGTCGCCGTCCGTGCGCGGGTGCGGCTGGGGAAGCTACGGACGCAGGCACGGGCGAAGGGAATTCGGGTGGGGGAAGATGGCTGAGGACGACGATGTCCTGCTGGAGTCGCGGATCGCGGCGCAGGCAGGCGTAGCGGTGGAGAACGTGCGGTCGGTGTTCGCGGGGTACGGCCTGCCGCTGGTCAGTCCTCCTGCCAGGTCCCGGACGCTGCGGCTGCACCGTTTACGGATCGCCGGGGTACGGGCGGGGACGGTGCACCCCGGGCCGTTCGACACCGAGATGCGGTTCTCCGAAGGGCTGACAGGCCTGGTGGCGTCGAACCTGCGGGGGAAGACCAGCGTTCTGGAGCTGGTGACGTGGTGCCTGCGGGGGTCCCCGCGGGAGCCGACCGGGGTGCGCCACTGGCTGCGTGAGCTCGACCTTGACGTCGTGGTGGCGGGCAAGCCGATGGGCTTCCGCTTGGACCTGGCCGACGAGGAGATCTCCTCCGCCGTCGTCCTGTCCGGACCCGAGATCACGGCGCTGGAATCCGTGCGCACGCCGGACAGAGCGCGCGAGATCGTGCCGGTGCTGCGCGCGTCAGGGTCGGACAGCTACTCCGAGCAGGTGCAGGCCCTGATGATGGACCGACTGGACCTGCACCCGCTGGTCAACAGTTTCCAGCAGACCGGGACCCAGACCCACGGCTGGCCGGTCTACTTCGGGGCGGTCTACCTGCCAGCGGGCCGGGACAAGGCGCTGCTCGGTGACGTGGTCACCGGCGGGCTGCCGGGCCGGCTCCTGCAGGTGTTCTTGGACCTGCCCGCCGCCGCCGCGCTGACCCGGGTCAAGACCGCCTCGGACGTACTGACCGCCAAGCGCAAGGCCCGGCTCACCGCCGACAAGACCGCCCGAGACCAGCGCACCGGCGAACGGAAAAAGATCACGGATGATCTGGCGAAGGCGAAAGAGCAGCTCGCCCTGCTGACATCGGCAGAGCCGGGCGAGCAGGAGACCCTGACCGAGCTTGCGGCCCGCGCCGTCCAACTGGCCCGCGGCATCGCAGACGCCCAGGACTCCTGGGAGGAACTGATGCAGGCGCACCGCCGGGCCCGCGTCCAGCGCCAGCACGACGCGAAGCTCGTCAATGACGTCACCGAGAGCGCCACCGCCCGGCTTCTCTTCCACGGGCTGGACCCGAAGGCCTGCCCGCGGTGCGACCAGCCGATCGCGGGGGACCGCCGCCAGCAGGAGCGTGATTCCCATGCCTGCGCGGTGTGCGCCCGGCCGGTGCACGGTGACGACGACACTCCTCAGGAGGTCCTCGACGAGGCCCGCCAGCGGCTGGAGGAGAGCACGGCGGACGAGAAGACCGCCAAGAAGGCCCTCGAAGCAGCCGAGGCCGGGCTGGCGCGCCTGACGGCAGAACTGGACCTGGCTCAGGCGCAGTTGCGCAGTGCGGAGTTCGCGGTCCAGGTACCGGCCAGGGCCAAGGCCCAGGAAGACGTGCTGCGCCTGGAGGGCGCCCTGAGCGTGTTCCCCGAGCTTCCGCCACTGCCGGACGACCCGATCGAGGCCGAGGCCCTGAAGGTGCTCAAGGCTGGCACGAAGATCCTGGAGGATGACCACCAGACGGCCGCCGAGTCGCTCTTCGCCGACATCAACCGGGAGATCGCCGATCTCGGCCGGCGCTTCGGCATCGACTCCCTGGAGTCGGTGAAGATCAACCGTGCCGCCCACCTGGACGTAACGAAAGGCGGCGACCGGCCCAAGCCCTTCGGGGAGCAGAGCCCCGGCGAACGGCTGCGCTTGCGCATCGCGGTCGTGATCGCCCTGCTCCGCGTGGGCGCCGCCCATAACGTGTCCACCCACCCGGGCCTGCTGCTCATCGACAGTCCCAAGGCGGAAGAAGTCCAGGACCTCGATATCCGCAGGCTGCTGGGTGAGCTGTCCGAGCTGGCCGCCCACAATCACCTGCAGGTCCTGATCACCACAAGGGACTTCGACCTGGCCCACGACGTCCTGCCGAAGCAGAACATCATCGAGGCGCCGGAAGGCAAGCCGTTGTGGTGAAGGACCGCAAGCTTCCGGCAGGAGGGCGGCCATGACGCAGCTGGCGGACCGGCTGGACGCACTGGCAGCCTCCGGACAACCGGTCACCTTCCACGCGGTCGGCCTGACGCAGGACGTCGTCGCCGCCGAGGTCGCAGAGGTGGCCGCCGGCCCCTACGCGCCCTTGCTGGCCGAGGCTGTCGCCGCCGTGTTCGACCAGACCGACCCGGTGTGGGCGCAAGCGGCCGGCCTGTTTCCCGCAGGGTTCGCCGGCCAGGGCAGTCTGCTGGCCCTGGCCGAGGCCCTGGAGACCCTGCTGGGCAGCAGTGCCGCCACAATGGCCCTGGCCGGGCCGCTGAACACGGTGCTGCTGGACGGTCTGGCCGACGCCATCGCCCGCGTGCCGCTGCTGGCCGCAGCCCGCCTGGAAGGCGCCGTACGGCTGGCAGCCGCCAACGCTGTCCGCCCCTACCGGGTGTGGGAGGCCCTCGAAGAGCTGCCCGGTGACGGCCCCGAGGACTTCACCGAGCGCCTGCCGAGGATCCTGGGTGTCGCCCTGGACTGCTGGGCCCAGCAGGAAGCCACCGTCAGCGCAACCGTGCGTAACCTGTTGGAGCAGCTGTCCGTCGATGAGGCTGCCGATGTCGATGCGCTGTTCGAGCTGGGCTGCGACCGGCTGCGGAGCGCGCTGTCCTCACACGACCTCGTCGACGTCAGCGGCCGAATGACGGAGGCCAGGCGCTTCTTCTCGGCGGCGCAGGCAGCCGAGGAGGCCCGGGATGACGCGGCCGTGTACGTGGCGGTGTGCGATGCGGTGCTGGGCTTCACCGCGGGCAACACCCCCCAGGTGGCCGAGGCGGCAGACTGCATCGAACAGGCCCTGGAACGCCGAGGCGCATGGCTGCACGGCACCCACCAGCCCGCATGGCTGCAGCCGCGACGCTCCGCGGAGATCGCCTGGGGCCGACTCCTTCTCCAACTCCGGGCGGCCGCACAGACCCTGACGGCGCCCGTGCGGATGGACCAGTGGCAGGCCCTGGACGCGGTGCTCGCCGCCTACCGCGCCACCCGGACCATTCACCCGGTCGGGACCAGCGGCGATGTCACCGGGCTGGCCGCCCTGATCGAGCCGGCCATCGAAGACGGCTTCCTGCGCGAGCAGTCCTTCCTCAACGCCCTCCGGCACGCCGCGGCACACCCGCAGGACTACCCCGGACCGCTGTTCGACGCGGAAACGGCCGCCGTCGTCATCGCACGGATCGACGCCCGTGAGGCCACCACCGACCCCGCCAGGGAGCCCGCGGGCGAGGACGACGAAGAACCCGGACGAGCAGCTGCCTCCGAGCGACTGCACCGCATCGCCCCCACCCTGGTCCTCAAGCTCGGCGGCCACCGCGCGCTCAGCATCGCCGATGGCCTCGACGATGACGCACTCGCCGCCGTTGAAGGCCTTGCCTACAACGGCGATGTCGCCCGGCTGAAGGCCTCCGACCCGCTGATCGTGCCGCTTCTGGACCGCTTCGTCAGGGAACTCTCCGGCCACCCAGAGTTCACCGGCGATGTCCGCCAAACCTTCAGCGCCCTAGTCGAGCAGACGCTGCTGTTCCTCAAGAGCCGCTCCGACCTGACGCGCACCAGCCTCTTCGGAGTCGGCAAGAAGGACGATCCGCCGTACGATTACCGCCGCAAACCGCCGAAGGGCCACAGGAAGGCTGTCGAAGCCGACCTGCAACGCGACTTCCACGGCTGGCTACAGGCCGGGCCGCTGCACAACATCGTCTTCGTCGAGCCGACTGACATGGGAATGGGCCGCGCCGACGTCCTGGTCCACTTCGGCTCACTGCGCTACCTCACCGAGATGAAGCAGGACAGCGACGACAACACCCGCGCCCACATCGAGGCCAAGTACCTCACGCAGGAAGCCGAGTACACCAACACCAACGCACCGTTCGGGCAGCTACTCGTCCTCGACCTCACACCGAAGAGCGGCACCGGAGGGACCCGCCGGATCGACGAACTCACCTGGCTGACCACCCACCGGCCCCAAGACGCCGACACGGACCGCCGCGTACTGGCCGGCATCGTCACAGGCAACCGCCTCACCCCCTCCGCCTACTCCAAGTAACAACACGTCGTAAGGAGACACGTGCCGCTTCCGGGCATGCTGCGAGTTGCCCCTACGGCCGGGGAGACGACGTGGTCGTACCTGTCCCGAGTTGCTGGGCGCTACGGCATGGATCCCGGCGCGCTGCTGCCCTGGTGGACCTGGTCAGGTTCCCGGCCGCGGGACGAGGCCGGTCCGCGCGAGGACACCGAGGTGCTGCTGGCCCGACCGGGCGGGGTCGACGAGCAAGAGCTGGCGCGGGCGCTGCCCGCGTTTGGCAACTGGCCGCAGCCGACCTTTTCCGGCACGCCGGGCGGCCCCGGTAGGGCTGGGCCACACAGCGGCAGGCCGGTGGAGGGTGGCGTCGGCTGGGGAGTACGGGCCGGTGGCGTACGGGTGCCGGCTGTGCACAGCCGCCCGCACCAGAGAGGACACGGTGGTGGTGCGGTACGTGGCACCGTGGCAGCGGTGCCTGCGCCCGCCACCGGCGGTGGATGCTCACCTGCGGTGACGGGCACCGCAACCTCGACCTGCGGGCGAGCCCGGAGGTTGCCGCGGCGCAGCGGGCCTGGCCGAAGGTCGCCCGGACCGCGGCCGCAGCCGGCGCCGATCCGGGGCGGGTGTTCGCTCTCGCCCACGCGGTGGTGTGTGCGTGGTGGGAGCAGGCCCTGGAGTGGGAGCGGGAGCGGACCTGGCCGACCCGGCTGCATGTGGTCGCGGGTGGGGATGCCGGGCCGCGGTTTTAGTGGTGGCGGATCATCTCTCGCGACGCGGTCGTATTCCCCGAGACGGTGGCGCTGGCCGCAGCGCTGCTCGCCATGCCGTTGCGGATCTGCCGACCGTAGTCGAGGTATTCGGCCTGCCGGGCCGTCAGGATCCCATCATCGGCCCCCTGCTTGATGAGCTGGTAAAGCGGCTTCTTCCCCGCGTCCGGGATGCGGTAGCGCAGCACGATCTCCACCGCGATCAGGGAGTGCATGACCACCACGGTGGAGAACTCGTAGCAGTAGTACGACTGGCGCAGCAGCTCACGGGCCGTCCGCAGGACAGTCGCCGCGGCTTCGGGTACGCCGACGGGCACGACCAAGTCCTTAACGAGTTCGTGCATGTCGGCGTAGCTGTCGACGAAGAGGTGGGCGCGTTCGTCCGGGACCGGGAACGGCAGCCGCTGCGTGGTCATCCCCGCAGTCTCCCAGCGACACGCCTCGGGCGGCAGTGGTTTTTCTCCGGGGCGACGCGCAGCGGCCGGGCGGCGACGCGCCGCTCAACGGGGCAGGCCAGGAGCCCGTCGGTGCGCGGTTCAGCGACCATATCGCCGCCAAAGGCGCTGGAGAGCGACCGGCCGCTTTCAGTCGCTGCCCTGGACACTCAGGAAAAAGCCCAGGTCAAAACAAGAAATGGACACCACGGAAGCGACTGAAGCGACTGAAGCTCCCCATCTATGACACGCACGCACGCACACGGGAATGTCTTCATAAGCCCGAGCTCGGGTCGCTTCGGTCGCTATCGGTTTCTGTCGCTGTCCTGACCTGCGATTTTCTGCCTCCGGGAAGGTCAGCGACTGATTAGCTCGGTCGCTGCTGTATCGGTCGCTGGCGGCTGTTGGGGCAGTCAGAAGGGCCTGAAGAACCATGATGGCTGGGTGCTAGGGGAGCGCTTTGTCCACCCGGGTGCCGCTTTCAGTCGCTAGCGGCCCTGCCGCAGACGCCTCCAGGAGCTGTCTGCCGCCGCCGGGTCACCGCCCCGCAGCGGCGGAACCGTCAGCCTTTGGGAAGCGTTATGCCCAGCTCTCTCATCGCATCGGACGGCGGGCCGCCCTCGGAGCGCTGGGTCTTGTAGCCCTTGACGCCAGGGGCGACGGTCCGGGGATCGATAGCTTCGGAGGGGGCCCCGGAGGCGTAGAGGCCGTCGGGCTGGCCGTCGCGGTCGTGGGGAAGCAGCCAGAAGACGCGGCGCAGGAAGGTGCCCGAGGCGCGGGAGGAGCGGGCCTCGGGGCCGAGGAGTGCGTAACCAACCATGCGGCCATCGCGGTGGTAGGCGGGCCTTCCGCGGCGGGTGGGGAGCCGCTCCAGGCTCTGGCGGACGTAGTCGAGGGTGCTAATGTCCTCCAGCCACACCAGCTCGTTCTCGTGGGCGAGCTGCTCGGGTTCGATGAGGGCGCTCATGAGGTCTCTCCCACTTCGGCGTTGAGGCCGATGCCCGGGTAGTACTTTCGCTGGTTGGACAAGATCATCTCTTTGGGGGTGGCGATACCGACAGTGTCCCGGACACGGGCGGCGAAGGCGCGGGAGGAGACCGGGTTGGCCCCTTCGAGCTGGCACCAGTCCCGGTAGGCCGTGTAGAGGCTGGTCTGCTCGGCCCGGTGGGCGGGGTCGAGGGTGCAGCACTCGGTGAGGAAGCGGCCGGTGTGGTCCTCGGTTTCGGCGTAGGCGGTGGTGGCGACGCGGACGCGCTGCGGGCCGGTGAGGTCGCGGTCGCCGTTGAGGTAGCGGCGGGCTCCGGTGATGAGCCAGTGCAGGATGCCGGGGCCTTCCTCGGTGACGAGGACGTCGGCGAGGTTGTCGACCTTGCGGTCGTCGGCCACGACTCGCTCGAACGGGATGAGCTGGATCCGGCGCCAGAAGGCGTAGCCACCGGTGCCGACCTCGGGGCGGTGGTTGCCGAGCAGCCAGAGTTTGTGGGTGGGGTTGAAGCTGAAGAAGTCCTGGCGCATGCGGCGGGCCTTGATGCGGTCGCCGCCGGTGAGCAGCTTGACGCGGGCCTCGTCGAAGCGGTCGCCGGGCTTGAGTTCGGAGCAGACGATGATGCGCCGGCCGTGCAGTTCCGCGAGGTCGGTGGGGTGGCCCTCGAAAGGGCGGGCCATGAGGAAGCCGGGCGGAGCTGCGTCGGCGTAGTCGCCCAGGAGTTTGACCATGACGTCGAGCAGGACGCTCTTGCCGTTCTTCCCGTGCCCGTAGAGGAACGGCATGATCTGCGCACCGACGTCCCCGGTGATGGAGTACCCCAGCAGCTGGTGCAGGAAGTCGATCATCTGCCGGCCCTCGGTGTCCGCGCCGAAGGTGTCGGTGAGGAACCGCTGCCAGCGCGGCGTGGGCATGTCCTTGGGCGCGACCGTGGTGGCCCGGGAGTGGCAGTGCTTCTCCGGGTCGGGTGACTGGAGCAGGCCGGTGTTCAGGTCGACTACGCCGTCGGGTGTGCACAGCGCGTACGGGTCGGCGTCCAGCAGCGACGCGTTGAGCACCATGCCGGGTGCGGCCTTGGCCTGCATCAGCATGGCCTTCATGCCGGAGGTCGACAGGGCGCGGCGGCGGTGCCGACGGAGGGAGGAGGCGGGGTGTCGGCCGGTGGGGTCGGTCTCGGCGAGGGTCTCGGCCATCTCGCCGGCCGCCCAGAGGACCTTGTCGTCCTCGTCGATCTCCCAGCGGTGGCCGCTCCAGCGGTACCAGCCCAGTCCTGGCACATGCCGGAAGTCGCGCCCGTACAGCTGCACGAAGAGTTTGGCGTTGCCGCGGTCGCTGAGGCTGTCGGGGAGCAGCCCGTGTTCCGTCACCGTTGCGGTCTGCGCGGTGGGACGGGCGCCCTGGGGCGGCACTGTCGGCTGGTTCGCCGCGGTGGGCGCGGGGCCTTGGAGGATTTGCCGGGCCACCTCCATCGGGTCGAACAGCCCGTCTCCCGGAGTGTCGTTCACGTACGTTCTCCCACCACGAGCGGACGTCGCATACCGGCGGCCATCCCGCTCCGGACGATGAGTGCGGCCCGGCGTTCCTGCCCGGGCCGCGCGTGTTCGGCCGCTGCCAGCAGCGCGGCCTCCGCCGACCGGGCCTCCACATGGCCAGCGGCCACCAGCCCTCCGGCGGTGTACGCGGCACGGTTGAGCTTGTCGGTGAACCCGGCGCCTTCCGCGACGGCGGCGCAGTCGGCCACCGCGGCGAGCACCGTGGCTAGCGTCCGGCCCGCCACGGCGCGGCCACTGCCGGCACCGATGACCGCTTCCCGTCCCCGGTCGGGAACGGCAGGCCGGGCGGGGTGGGGAACGGCGGCCGGGAGGTGGCCCGTTCTGGCGAGTTCGGTTGCCAGCCACTGCGGCAGCGACGCGGGGCGGCGGCAGGGCCCGACGGGGGTGTAGGGGCCCGCGTCGGTGACCGTGCCCGGAGCGACGATGTAGCCGCCCTCGCCCCGAACGTCCACCTGCCAGGCCAGCGCCCGCTGCCCGCTCGAACCGGTGGAACAGCGCCAGGGCTGGCCGGGGGCCGCCTCGTACCAGACGTGCATGCCGCCCGACGGTGTGCGCACCCGCAGGGTGTTGGTGTCCTCGGCGGGATCGGCCTGCCCGCGCAGTGCGGCCAGCAGTGCCAGGCTGTGGAAGCCGTGGCGCAGGCCCCGCAGATCGACCTCGTCGTGAATGGCGATCCCCGGCAGCAGGCGCCCGCGGTCGGGCAGCGGCGCCTGGTGCGCGTCGATGTCGATGACCACCAGCCGGGCGGGCCCGCACGCCACGCCGACACCGAAGAGCGGCTGCCGGCTCCACCAGGCGCGGATCCGTTCCGGGTCGGTGGTCGCGGCGTGGAAACCGTGGCACCACCGGCCCCGCCGGAGGCAGGCGCAACCGCGCGGGCTGTGCCGAGTGTCCCTGCAGGTACGGCAGTTGGCGGCCGGTGTCTTGCGTTTCGGGGCCAGGGGGTGCACGGGCCAACCCCGCGCCGCGCACCACAAGGCGGTCTCCACCGGGCTGCCATCAGGTAGCGACTGGGCGGGAGGCGCTGAGTCGCTGGAGGAGATCCGCAGGTCAGACACTATGGAAACTCCTCTCAGCGACCGAAGCGACTCAAGCTTGGGAAATGTTCAGCACAGGCTAGCGGAGAGTGCCGCACCAGTCCCGTAGGACGTCTCCGACACAGTGGAGGAGGGGGCCTGCGGACCGGGTGTGATGGAGGTGTCGACCAAGTCGAACGTCGCCTGTTCGGCACGGGCCTGGCGCACATCTGGGCTGATGGCGACTACACCGGCCACCTCACCAACTGGACCGACCAGTACCTCGGAGTCATCCTGGGCATTGTCCGCCGCAGCGACGACGATGCCCGCATCGACGGCATCCGCCACCCCTGCGACATCTCGGCCAACAATGGACCAAGGCTCCCGCGACAACTGCGATCTCATGTCCGACCGGCAGAAAACGCACATGAGGTTCGAAAGAGAACGACCTCTCAGGCCGGCCAACCTCTCCCCTTCACCAACGCGCTGCTACAGCTTCGCAACTTTGGGCGCATCGGTCGCCTGTCGCCCGTATCAACGTTTTCATGGCCGCCACACCGCCCCGCCGCTCCGGCCGCGCCGCTCGTCTGCAACGGGTCACCCGTCGCCGCACCCGCACCGCGCCCCGTCGCGTTGCCGCTCCGATCGGGTCCCGCCCACCAGGCCGACGCCGCCGCACCCCCGCGCCCGTGTCTCCCGCCGCCCGGCAGGCAGTTGTTGCCGCGTCGGCGGACCGGTGGACGCGCATCCAGCAGGCCGCGGGCACCCTGGCCGCCCTGGGCACCCTCGCCGTGATCGTCTTCACCTGGCTGTCGATCCAGCAGGTCGACAACGAGCACGCCCTCACCCGCGAGGGGCAGGTCACAGACCGCTACAACGCCGCCGTCGGCAACATCGGCGAGGACTCCCTGGAGGTACGCCTGGGCGGCATCTACGCCCTGCAGCGCATCATGGAGGACTCCCCCCGCGACCAGCCCTCCATCATCAACGTCCTGTCCACCTACATCCGCAACCACGCCAAGAAACCGAAACCAGGCACGAACACCCCCGAGAACCCGACCAGCGACATCCAAGCGGCCCTCACCGCACTCGGCAGCCGAAACCCCTCCCATGACAGCACCGCCCACATAGACCTGGATGGCGCGGATCTGGACGACACGGACGTGAACGGCACGGACCTTCACGGCCCGGACCTGGGCGGCGTGAGCCTGCGCGGCGCGGATCTGGACGGCGCGGACCTGGATGACGCGGATCTGGATAACGCGGATCTGGATAACGCGGCCCTGCGCTTCGCGGACCTGCGCTTCGCGGACCTCCATGGCGCGCACCTGCGCGGCGCGCACCTGAGCTTCGCGAACGTGCGTGTTGCGGACCTGCGCGGCGTGAACCTGGACGGCGTGAACCTGCGCGGCGTGATCTTGGACGAAGCGAGGGGGTAGCGCCCCACTCCGCTTGGGACAGCGACTCGTCATCAGCGCACTGGGCTGCGAGTTGCCACTGTGACGACGACTGCAGCGGCCACGGCTGACCACCACCAAAAAGGTCTCTGGCAGGCCCGTCGTTCAGACAGGCGTACATCGTTCCCTTGAAAGGGAAATCCGCAGGTGGCGTTCGGTACGACCATGCCTTGGCTGCGGCCCTGCGGGCATCGGCACGCCGTTGGGCAAAGGGACGCTGCCCGGACACATGCTGCGATGCGCGCGGTGAGTCCTGGTGGCGGTCAGCAGCGCACGCCGACGATGCCCCAGCCGCGGCGCTCCGCCTCGGTGACGACCTCTCCCCAGTCGTGGAGGAAGTCGGCGAACACCTCGAAGGTGGTGATCCATCCGCTGGGCTGCGCGGCGTGCTGGGTGAAGGGTTCGCGCAGCCCGCTCAGGTGGGGTGCGGCCTTCCGCCACCAGCCGGCGAGATGCGGAAGGTAGTCGGGCGGGCACCACAGGAGCAGGTCCGCGTCCCAGACGTAGGGCCGGTCCGGGAGGCCGGAGGCGGACCTGGTCGTGTCCTCCAGGCCGTGCCAGAACAGGGTGTCAGTGAAGGGATCCAGGAGTTCACGCACCGCGGGATCAACGAATGCGCGCATGTCTTCCCAGCGCTCGCCGGCCCAGAAGTGGGCTTTGTACGAGCCGAATGCGTGGCGGAAGGCGTACCTGCCGTACCAGTCCTCACCCGGCTGCGCGGGCCAGGTCCAGCCGTGCGCGAAGAGGTCGTCGTCCTCTCCGAACGCGGCGTCGGTCAGCAGGTCGTCCCGGTCGCTGGGTGCCGCGGCTTCCACCCGCGCCCAGTCCACGATCAGTACCTCTATGCCCAACCCCATCGCGCCAGCGTAGAACGATCCAACGCGCCCGGAGGCTGTCGTGCTTCCTCAGCTCGCCGGTCGCTTCAGAGCGGATCCGCGTAGTCATAGTCAGCCCAGTGGCCTGTGGTCAGGTGCGACCACGGACGTGACCGGGAGGGCCGGCCCAGCGATGGTGACGTGGTTGTGATCGTGGTCAGGGGCGATGGCCAGCGGGCCGGTTACCGGCGCCAGATCTGCTGAGGGGGTCGATTCCTTCTAACGATCCGGGAGTTCCTGCCATGCCTCCACGTGCTCTGCGAAGCTGGGTGGCGCCACCGGCGCCACCCAGCCCACATCCGGCCTCGGCTGAGCGACTGGCTCGCGCGAGCCGACGGGTGGCGGTTGGCCGGTGCGCGGTGTGGACGGCCCTCGCGGCCGGACCGGCCGCTCTGGCGCTGACCCTGACGCTGCCCCAGACACCGGCCCAGCGCGCCGCGCACCACCGCCCCGCTCCCCCAGCCACCGCGGCGGCCGCCGATCCGTCGGGCTGGGCAGAGGTGTTCCTCGCCGCCTGGCTCCGCGCGGACGACCGCGACCAGGACAGTCCGTCCGCGGTGGTGGTGCGCTCGATAGCCCCGGAGGTGGAGCTGCCGCGCCCGGGCGGCAGTGACGCCACCGCCGGTGCCGGGCTGGATCGGGTGGCGGCCGTGCACAGCCGACGGCTGGGCGACGGCGAGTGGTCGGTGACGTTGGCGGCGCAGTACGCCAACGCATCGGTGCGCTACTTCTCCGTGCCCGTCCTCGCCTCCGGACAGGGTCAGTTCACCGTCTCCGGCGGGCCCGCCCGCGTCGCGGCCCCCGGCCCGCTGCCGGTGCCCAAGCCCGTCGAGAGCCATCCGGTGGAGCTTGGCCGACCGCTGGCCGAGAGCCTTGAGGAGTTCTTCGCGGCCTACCTGGCCGACGCGGGGACGGTGGACCGGTACCTCGCGCCGAGGGTTCGTCTGGCCGCAGCCGGGGGTTACAAGCGGGTGGAGCTGCGGCAGGTGGCCGCCGACCGGGAGGCCTCGAAGCACGTTCCCGACGACGGTGTGCGCGCCCGGGTGCGGGTGCGTCTGGAGGCTGAGGACGCCGCGGGGGTGTGGCCGCTGGAGTACCGGCTGCGGATGAGTGCGCGCGGTGGCCGCTGGGAGGTCGCCGCGCTGCAGCCGGCGGCTGGAGGTGCCCGATGACGCCGATGCTGGTCCTGGCCGGGGACCTGGACCGGCTCGGCGATTCCCTGATCGGGACGGTCGGCGACTGGGCGGACAGCGGCCTGCAGGCGGCGTTGCTGGTGATCGTGGTGATCACGGTGATCCGGCGGGTGTCGCTGAAGGCGGGGATCGGTGCGCTGCTGGGCATGGTGATCGCCCTTGGGCTGTACAACTCCCGTGACTCGCTCGCGAAGATCTTCGAAGACGAGATCAACGACCCGGCTCAGTCGGCTCCGGCCTTCTCCCGTCCCTCTTCCAGCGGTGAAGGCAGTGTGTCGTGAGCGGTACGTCCCGGGCCCGGGTGGGCCGGGTCTACACCTCCGCCCGGCGGCATCCGTGGGTGCTGGGCAAGCTCGGCGACTTCACCCTTCCCCTCGGCCCGTATACGCCGGCGCAGATCACCGTCGCATTCACCGGCGCGATCGTGCTGGTCAAGAGCTTCGCGTGGTGGTCGTGGCTGGGGCCGGTCCCGGTCATTGCCCTGGGGATGGCGGTGTGGGCGGTGCGCGGGGCCCGGATCGGTGGCCGCGCGCCGATCGCGGCCGCTCTGGGCTGGCTCGGGTTGTGCCTGCAGCCCGCTGCTGGGCGGATCGGAGGACGCGCCGCCCGGGACCGTGCGCCGCGGCTGCTGGTCGGCGGCTTCACCCTCGGTGACCCTGCCCCGGCTCCCGCAGTGGCCCGCGTTTCGGGCGGGCCGGTGCAGGCGGCCGGAGCCGCGCAGGGCGGGCCCGGCCGGCGACGACGCGGGCCGTCGCGGGCCCGTCGTGCCATGGCTGCGGCGCCCGCTGTGCCCCGGTCCGCTCTGCAGCGGCTTCTGGATACCCCCGATGCGAAGAGGAGCTAAGTGATGCGCCTGCATATCCGCCATATCGCGGGCCAGTTGGTGTGGACGACGTCGGGCAGTGTGTGGGCGCTGTGGCGGGTGACGCCGCGCGGCGGCCGCTACCTGCCTGCTGCCGAGCAGGATGAGGTTCTGGGCCACATCACCGCGCTGGTGCGGGCCCTGGCAGGGACTGCGCCCCGGCTGTTCGGGCTGTGCGCTCAGCTCGACGCAGGCGAGGTCGCCACACAGATGATCGACGGGACTGATCTGGAGACGGCGCCGGCGTGGTCCGAGCACGTCGAGGCCGGACTCGATCTGCTGGAGCGGCAGGAGATGCACCGGCGCACGGTGTGGCTGGCCGTGCCGTTGTCCGCCCTGGGGCGGCGGGCTGCCCTGTCCGCGACGTTCGGCTCGCTGTGGGCGGAGACCGCCTCGGCACTGGGCCTGCGCACCGCCCCGGTCAGCCGGGCGGAGGTCACCGCCTACCAGCGGCAGGCCGACCGGCTGGCGGCCGCCGTGGGCACCGGTGTTGAGCTGCGGCCGGCGCGCCCGGCGGAGATCGCCTGGATGGTGCAGCACGCGGTCCACCGCGGGCAGCGGGAGGAACCGCTGCTGGCCGTCGCGGAGACCAGCGACCTGTTCGCCGGCCGTCTGCGGGGCGGGCAGTTGCGCTCTCCGTCGTACGCCGACCTCGGCCTGGTCCGCCTCGTTGAAGGCGGCCAGGACGCGACTGGCGCGGAAGGCGCGTTGGCCGGTGAGGAGGACAGCGGTGTCCGCGGCGGTCGTGGCCGGTGGTGGCGCGGCGGTGCGTCGCCGCTGGGTCGGCGGTGGCTGCAGGTGGAGAACGAGACGGGGATTGGCTACCAGGCGCATCTGGCGCTGGCCGAGTTGCCGGTGGCCGTCGCCGCGGGCGCGGCGGATCTCTTCGCCCAGCTGGAGGGTCTGGAGTTTCCCGTCGATTACACCGTCGATCTGCAGGTGGTCCCGGCGGAGCGGGCCAAGGAGGCGGTGCGGCGGAAGAAGAAGGAGCTGGTGGACCAGGCCGACCAGTACGGCGCGCAGCCCGCGGGGATGCCGTCCTCGCTCACGGAGGCGGCCGGTGATCTGGGAGAGATGGACGCCCGGCTCTCGCGCTCCGGCGTGGAGGTGGAGGTGCAGGCCGTGACCGTGCTGACGGTGTGGGGGCCCACCGCCGCGGTGTGCGATGCGCGGGCCCGGGCTCTGGCCGGGCTGCTGGCGGGCGGGGACTACCGGGCGGTGCGCCCGGCCGGCTTGCAGGAGGCCTTGTTCACGCTCGGGCTTCCCGGTGCGGCCCGCCCGGCGCCGGCGCGCGAGTTCACGCAGTATCAGCTCAGCGAGGACTGGGCGATGTGCCAGCCGTTCGCCGACACCAGCCTGGGGGATGAGGCCGGGGCACTGGTGGGGATCGACCTGGACTGCGGCACCGTACGGCCGGTCCTGCTGAACCCGGCTGATGCGCCGCGCAAGCACGCCTCGGCCTCGGTTGGGGTGGTCGGGGACCTCGGGGCGGGAAAGAGCGTGCTGCTGAAGCTGCTGACCTCTTCGGTGGTGGACCGGGGCGGGCGGGCCATCGTCATCGACCGCACGCCGATCCGGGAGTACGCCGCCTTCGCCCACACGGCCGCCAGCGACCGCTGCCAGGTCATCGACGCGGCTGCGGCCCAGCTGTCGATCGACCCGCTGCGGGTCTTTCCGGACAAGACCGGCGCGCACTACGCCCTGTCCTACCTGACGCTGCAGCTGGGGATCGGGCCAATGTCGGCCTCGGGTGCGGTGCTGCACCGTGCGGTGGAAGAGGCCGCCGCCGATCCGGAGCCGTCCATGGCCAAGGTGCTCAGTGCGCTTGCGGCGACCGCGTTCTCGGGGACACCCGCGCGGAAGGACGCCGCTTCCACCCTGGCTGATCTGCTGCAGATCGTGTCGGACAACCCGCTGGCCGCGATGGTCTTCGATCCCGATCTGCCGCCGGTCAGCCTGGACGCCGATTTGGGCTCGGATCTCGTGGTCATCACCACGACTGGTCTGACGCTCCCGCCGCGGGAGGCCTTCGCCTCCCCCGAGGTGCTGTGGCAGCAGCCGTTGGAGGCGTTGATCGGCCGGGCCGTGCTGTATCTGATCGCGGCGATCGCCCGGCAGGCGGCGTTCGCGGACCCGGCGCGGTTCTGCTCCGTGGTGACTGACGAGTGCTACTGGCTCACCTCCTCCGCCGAGGGCACGGCCCTGGTCCACGAGATCCTCCACGACGGGCGCAAGCACGGCGCCGGCCTGGCCGCCGGTGCCCACGACGTGGACGAGCTCGGCCCCGACCGCGGTCTGATCGCGTACAAGCTGCTGGCGCGCACCACCGACCGGGCGCGGGCGATGAAGGGGCTTCAGTACCTCGGGCTGGACGCTGACGACGAGGAGCTGCTGCGGCTGGTGACCACCAGTCTCTCCCCGGTCGGATCGCCCGGCCGTGAGGGGGAGATGCTACTGCGCGACCCGCGGATGCGGGCAGGGCGGATCAAGGTGATCATTCCCGAGGTGGCCCGCATCCGGCACCGGATCACCACCACCCCGGGCGGTGCCGCCGCAGACGGGCGCGCCGAGGGCTCGGCGCCCGGCGAGGAGGGCGCTGATGCCGCTGCGGGGGGTGAGCGGTGATGAGGGGGAAGTCCACCTGGCCCCGGCGGCGGCACTCCTCCTTGCTCCTGGCCCCGGCCGTGTTCCTGTTCCTGATCGTGCTGCTGCTCGTGCTGGGGATCGCCGGGCCCTCGCTGATGGAGATGCTGCTGCCGGACATCGGTGCCGTGTTCGATCCTCGGCCGGCCGGTATCGGCCCGGCCGGGCCGCCCGTGGAGGCGAGGGCCGTTGCGCGGGACCTGGACGGGTGTGAGCTGATCGCTGGTCCAGCGCGCGACTTCTGCGGCGCGGAGCGCGGCGCGGGCCCTGACATCGACGCCGCGGAGGCGGTCGTGCTGCTGCCGGCGGTCGCCGGTGTCGGTGCGCTGTGGGTGGCTGCGGGGCGGCGGCGGTGATCAGGGGAGTCGGCGGCAGCGCGCTGCGCCCAGGGGCGTTCCTGGCTCTGCTGACGGTCGTGTTCTGGGCGGTCACCGCCCAGACTGCGGCGGCGGCCGACGGCGGCGAGGACGGGAGCGGGAGCGGTGGGTTGCTGGCGCCGCTGGATGTCAGCACCGTTGAAGGTGTGCCGCTGAGCGGCTACGAGCTCGGTGCGGACGGCGGCACGGCGCTCAGTTTCTCCACCCAGGTCCGGGCTTTTCTGCTGGGCGGGGCGTTCACGGTGGTGCGGCTGCTGGTGGGGCTGGCGTGCTGGCTGATCGACTTCACCTTCTCCTTCCCGCTCTTCCCGCTCCTGCTGGGGCCCGCTCAGACCGCCGCCGACTCCTACAACCAGCACGTCGTCGGCGCCCTGGGGCTGAAAGGCCTGATGTTGTCGTGGGCGTTCGTGTTCGGGCTGATCCTGCTCATGCGGGGGAAGGTCGGCCAGGGCCTGGGCGAGCTCGGCCTCACCCTGCTGATCAGCGCACTGGCGGCGAGCGCATTCGTCCGCCCGGACTATCTCCTGGGCCAGGACGGGCCGATCAGCCAGACCCACCGGGCCGCGCTGGAGGTCGCTCAGATCACCGTCGCCAGCCACGATTTCGCCGGCTCTGCTGCGGCGTGCTCCCCCGGCCGGAATGGCGATGGGTGCGCGGATACGGACCGCAGCAGTTCGACGGTGTCTAAGCCGGTGCAGGACGCCCTGACTAACGCCCTGGTCGTCAAGCCCTACCAGCTGCTGCAGTACGGGCAGACACTCAACTCCGAGGGCCAGGCGGACCGCGCGGCGTACGAGGCCCATCTGAAGTGGGTCAAGGGCCAGTACGCGCCCGAGCCTGCGACGGGGGCGGAAGACCGTTGTGAGGAGATGGTGTCCGGTCCGGCCGGGGACTTCTGCGGCAGCGGCGCGGACCCGCTCGACAACGGGCTGGGCGGGGGGTTCCGCAGCCCAGAGCAGCAGCAGTTCGACCGTTTCGTCACCGACCTGGAGAAGGCGGGGACGACGGGGAAGGCCGCGGCCGCGTACGCGGCGGACCCCACCTGGGACCGAGTGGGCGGGGCGGTCCTGCTGCTGATCGCCGTCGTCCTGGTCGCGGCGATCGTCGGGGCGATGGCTCTGGTACTGCTCGGCACTCAGGCCGCCGACTTGGTGGCGGCCGCCTGCAGCGGGCTGGCCTTCGTGTGGGCCATGCTCCCTGGGCCCAGCCGCCAGGTGCTGTGGCGCTGGGTGGGGATCTTCATGGTGTCGGTGCTGGTCATGTTCGCCACCGCCATGTTCCTGCCGCTGCTGGGCATCGCCGTGGACGCGATCCTCACCGATGGCCCCGACCTGATGGTGGAACGGCTCCTGCTGATCGACGCCCTCGCGGTGATGGGGCTGGCCTTCCACCGCCGACTGCTGGCCGGACTGTCCGCTTTCGGCAACCGCATGGCGGTCCGGATGCGGTACGCCAAGGTCGGCGGTACCCATCTGCCCGGCGACACCAGCGAACTGGGTGCCGCGCTGGCGCTGCACGGGGGCCGTGGTGCCCTGGGCGGCTACGCCTCGGACGGGCTGCTCGGTGGTGGGCTGACGCCCGGCCGTGGCCGTCCGGCCGTCCTCGGGCTGCGGCAGCGCCTGCTGGGCCGGATTGGGTCCCTGGCCGACACCGTCGGCGCCCCGGTCCCGGCCGACCGGATGCTGGGCGACGCCGCGGCTGAGGCCCGCCGCGGCCTGGCCCCCGCCGGGCTGGTCAAGGACGGCGTGCACGGTGCCCTGCTGGGCGCTCACGCCCTGCTCATCGGCCGGCATCCCGGGGACGAGAAGCTCGCCGCGTGGCGCCGGCCCACCGTTGAGGATGCGGAGGCCCGGCGCCTGCGGGAGGGCGGCGGTGCGGGCCCGGGCGGGGAAGGTCCCGCGCTGCGCGGCCTGGGAGGCAACGCCGGCCGCGATGACGGCAAGGTCGTCGACAAGACCTCGGGGGAAGTGCTGTACGACCCGGAGTCCGGGAGGGACCTGCTGTCCACCCGGCTGCACAACCGCCTGGTGCGCTTGCGCGGGTACCGCCTCGCCCACCGGAGCGGACGCCTGGCCTACGGTGCCACCTATGGCCTGCCGACCGCCGCCGCGGCGGGCCGCCGCTCGGCGAGCCGGCTCACCGAGGATGTACGCACGCAACTGCGGGTCACGCGCAACACGCTGCGCGAAGACGGGCGGCAGTGGCAGCCCGCGGCTGAAGCCGCTCGCCACCCGGTGCAGCGGGCGGCCGTGGCGGCCCGGGTGCACGGCCCCACCGCGGCGCGCGCGGTCCGGGACACTGCCGCCGGCGTCGTCCTGGGGGCCTCCCCCAGCGAGCCGTCCGGCTCCCCGGCCAGGTCCGGCCAGCCGCGGCCTGGCGCGTCCGCGACGGCCGAGGCGGAGGCGCAGCGGGAAGCACGACGCCGCGTCCTGGACGCCTTGATGCAGGCCCAGCGGGCCACCTGGGAACAGCAGCCGCGCTGGGGAGGCAGGGACGGTGAGGACCGGTGACCGCCCGGATCCGCCGCAGGCGTTGGGGCCGGTGGGGGTGTCTGGCCGCAGTGCTCGTGGTGCTGATCGGAATTGGAGCGGGTCTGGCCGCCACGATGTCAGCGGTGGCCGCTTTCCAGGCAGCCCGGCAGGACGGCAGCGGCCTGGACGGCACCGCCGCGGACATTCCCGCGCGGATGCTCACCGCCTACAAGAGGGCGGCCACGCTCATCGGGCGGGAGAGCCCCCGTTGCTCCGGGATGCGCTGGCCGGTGCTGGCCGGCATCGCGAAGATCGAGTCCAATCACGCGGCCGGGCGGTCCGTCAGCGCCGCGGGAGACGTCCGCCCGCGGATCCTGGGGCCCCGGCTGGACGGGTCCGGCGCGGGCGGCAACACCACGGCGTTCCCCGACAGCGACCGGGGCCGCTGGGACGGCGACGCGGCCTTCGAACGAGCCGTGGGGCCGTTCCAGTTCCTGCCCTCCACCTGGGCCGGGTCAGGGCGGGACGGGAACGGCGACGGGCGGCGCGACCCCCACAACGCTGATGACGCGGCCCTGGGCGCGGCGGTGTATCTGTGCGAGGGCGGGCGGGACTTGGGAAACCGGGGGGAGTTGGAAGCGGCCCTGTACGCCTACAACCGCTCCCGGAGCTACGTGGCCGACGTGCTGTCCTGGATCGACCAGTACACCCCGGCCCCGGCCGGAGCGTCCCCTGTCGGGTCGGCCGCGGGGAAGGTCCGGACCGTGCTGCGGGCCGCGCTCGCCCAGCGTGGCCTGCCCTACTCCTGGGGCGGCGGCACCGCCGACGGCCCGTCAACGGGCAGCTGCTGCTCGCCGTCCGGCCGGTCCGGAGAACGCATCCGGGGCTTCGACTGCTCGGGGCTGACCACCTACGCCTTCGCCCAGGTGGGCATCCCGCTGCCGCGCACTGCCGACGCTCAGGCCGGGGTGGGGCGGCGCATCCCCGCCGCCGCGGGGCTCGGCGCGCTGCGGCCGGGGGACCTGGTCTTCTTCGGCTACCTGCCGGGCAGCGACGCCTCGATCCACCACGTCGGGATCTACCTCGGAAACGGTCGCTTGATCAACGCCCCTCGTCCCGGGACGGTCGTACGGATAGACCCGGTCAATTCCATGCCCGGCTACGCGGGAGGAGCACGCCTGCTATGACCGGCCGATCGCTACCCGCCCCGTCCGGCCGGGCGCTCCTGATCCTGGCCGCCATCCTGGCGGTCACCGGTGGCCTGTTGCTGAGCCCGGGCCGGGAAGCCGCCGAACGACCGGGCCCGCCGGCGGCCTCGGCCACACCGGCAGTGCCAAAGCCGGAACCGTCGTCCGGTGAGACCGGCGGCTCCCTGGCGCCCTCCGCGCCCTCCCCCAGCGGTGCCCTGGCGCCGCCCGGTGAGGGCCCCGGCGGGGACCGGGCCGTCCAGCGGGCGCTGGACTCCCTCTCGAGACCGGACCTCCCTCCAGGAACGGAGCGGGAGCTGCGGCAGCTGGGCTGCGCAGTGCTGCTCGCCGATGTCACCGGCGAGGGACGGCAGCGCTGGCCCGGCTACTTCGACGGTCCGGTCGCCGGGCGGTACCGGCAGGTCCGCGTCCAAGCGGTCATCGCCCGCTCCGCCAGCGGTCCGGGCCGGGCCGTGGTCCACCTGGTGTGGGCCGGAACCGACCCGGGCGGCAACCACACGGCCGGCCGCCCGGCCACGATCCGCTTCACCTCTGCCGGCCGTACCGCACTTGAGGGAGGAGGGGCGTCATGGGAACCCGTACGGTGACAGCCCTGACCGCGGACAGGCCCGCTGCGGGGAGCCTGCCCTTCGACGCGTTCCTGGCGCTGCTGTCTGCGTTGGGGTGGCTCGCCGGCCACGTGACCGTGGTGGCGCTGGCCGGGCTCGTGGTGTGCGTGGCGGGGGCCGTGGTGCAGCGCCAGCTTGCCGACCGGGCCTCGGCGCAGCGGATGGCGGTGGAGCTGGTGCCCTCGCGCCACTTCGACCCCGGCAGTGAGGAGATCCTCCGCTACGGGGTGCAGCTCGCGCGGGCGGCCGGCGCGGGCCCGTGGTGGGTGCCCCGGCCGGCGAAGTCGGTGCGGATCCGGCTCGGGGCCGACGGCTTACGGCCCTTGACGTTTCAGGTGGAAGGGCCGGCCAGTGCGGCGAAGCTGCTGCAGACGACGCCGTATGCGAAGGCGGTGCGCTGCGAGCGGCCAAGGCCGCGCCGGAAGAAGCCCCCGAAGCACGTGGTGCGGGCGGAGTTCACCGTCCGCGGCCGCGCGTCGGCATTCCTGCGGGAGGTGCCGCTGGAACCGGACCCGCTGCAGCCGCTGGTCGACGCGGTCGCGGACTTGAACGCCGACTTGGGCGACACCGCGGAGGTCTGCATCGACGTGCAGCGGGCGCCCCGGTGGCGGCTGCGGGCGAGACGGTGGCAGGTGGTGGAAGAGGCGCGGCACAACGAGCGGCGCGCCGCCCGGCAGGCCGCCCGCTGGGTGCGGCAGGACTCACTCGATGTGGAGGACTCCTTCACCTACCAGTTGACGCAGGCGCTCTCCCCCGGCCGGTCACGGGGCGGAGGCCGGCTGATGTTCCCTCCGGCACCCCGCCGGATCGAGCGGGAGAAGGTGCTGGGCAAGCTCACCGACGAAGCACACCTGCTGCGGGTCCAGCTGCTGGTGCGCTGCACGTCCGACATCGAGGGGCGGGCCCAGTCCCGGCTGCGGCAGGTGGAAGCGTCGCTGGATGTGTTCAACGGCCCGGCCCGGCTGGTGATGAAGGGCTGGCGCGTGGGGCCCTGGCGGCTGGGAGCGGACCGGTGGCCGTGGCGCCAAGGGTTCGACCACCGATGGCGCACCGGGCAGATCCACGCACCCCGCACGAACTGGGTGCGGGTGGAGGAGCTGGCGGGGCTGCTGAAGCCGCCGACGGTGCACTGCCATCTGCCGGTGCTCGCCAGCGCGGTGCCCTCGTTCGCCCCCGGCCACCGCAACCTGGTTCTGCAGGGCTGGCATCGCAGCGCGGACCGGGCCCCGCGGCTGGTGGCCACCTACGAGCACGAGACGCTGTTCGAGACGGCGGTTGGCAAGTCGGGGTGGGGCAAGACGGAGCGGGCTCTGTGCCAGGCGGTCGGGCTGGCCCACGCCGGCCGCGGTCTGCTGTTCGTCGATCCGCACGGGGATTCCTGGCAGCGCGCCGAGCCGTTCCTGGCCCATGACGCGATCCGCGAGCGGGTCGTGCGCATCGACCTCGCGGCCGGCGGCCGGGCGGCACGGCTGGCGTCGTGGAACCTGCTGGGGGTGGACCGCGGGCAGCGCCCGCACGAGGTGGTGCCGGCCGTGGTCGACGGCTTCGCTTCCGTGCTGGGCTGGACCGATGTGACCGCCCCCCGGGCGATCACGATTTTCACCAAGGCCGTCCAAGCGCTGACCACCCTCAACGCCGCCGCCTGCGCCGAAGGAACGCCGCAGATGCAGGCCACGATCTTCCAGGTGCGGGCGCTGCTCTCGGACGAGGCGTTCCGGGCGCTGGCCCTGGACAAGCTCGAACGCCTCGACCCCGAGCAGGTGTCGTGGTGGCGCAGCACCTTCTCCGCGCTCCCTCCGGACGCTCTGCCGGTCGTGCTCAACCCGCTGGACCGGCTGGCCGCGCAGCCCGTGTCCCGCGCCTTCCTCGGCAGCCCGGTGGGCTCCTACGACCTGCGGTCGGCGATGGATGAGGAGAAGGTGGTGTGGATCTGCCCGGCCGGAAGCGGCCCCACTGACCGGCTGCTGGTCGCGCTCCTCATCCGGGATCTGCTGCGGGCCGGCCTGTCACGGCGCGAGGTCCCTGCGCAGGACCGCACCCCGTTCCGGGCCTACCTGGACGAGCTGATCACGCTGGACGGGGCGGCGTCGGCGTCCATCGCCGAAATGCTGGAGCAGCTGCGGAAGTTCAACATTCGGCTGCACGGCATGACGCAGCTCCTGCAACGGCTGTCCGATCCGGTGCGTGCCTCCCTGCTGCAGAACTCCTCCACCCTCACGGTCACCGCAGGCGCGATCGCGGCCATCCGGCAGATCACCGCGGAGTGGGGCGACCACGTCGACCCGGGTTTGGTGACCGAGCTGGACCGCTTCCGCCACTACGCGACGCTCACCGTGAAAGGCAGCCGGGTCGGGCCGCTCCAGCTGCGCGGGCCGGCCCTGGAGGACCTCGCCTCCGTGGGCCTGCGCCCGCAGCCCGCCCGGGTGGAGGCCCTGCGGCAGACCGCCGACGACAACGCCGGGGCCCGCCCCTTGGCGGATCTCGCCGAGGCCGCCCGCCGCCACACCGCCCACGTCCAGCAGTACCTCGCCGGCCCCGGACCTTCCTCCGGCGGCCGCCGTACAGAGAGGGTTCACCGATGACGACCGCGCCCTGCCACACGGCGCCCCCCGCCCAGGAGAGCGCGGCTCACCGCGTCCTGGCCGTCCTGGCCCAGCACCGTATGGCCACCAGCGCCCAGCTGAAAGAGATGCTGGGGATGAACCGCAGCGCCCTGTCGAGGCTGCTCAGCCGGCTGCACCGGCAGGACCTGATCGCCTTCATCACCCTGCCGCGCGCTGCCCGCGCCCGGGCCTGGTTCCTGCAGCCGGACGGTGTGCGGGCCACGCGGGACTGGCCCGAGTTGCGCGGCCGCCCGCCCTACCCGGTCACCAGCGCGACGGCTGCCTCCTTGCGGACCGCCCACACCCTCACCGCAGTCCGTACCCACCTGGCGTTCGCCCGCGACGCCCGGGAGCGGGGAGATGAGCACGGCCCGCTGGACTGGACCCCGGAGGTCTCCCACCAGCTGCCCGACGCCGAGCGGCTGATCAGCGACGCCCTGCTGCACTACACCCTGCACGAGGCCGGAGACCGGCGCGTCCAGCTGCGCGCCTTCGTCGAGGTCGACCGGGCGACCATGACCGCGGAACGGCTGGCGTCCAAGCTGATCGAGTACGCCCGCTTCCACACCTACACCCCCGTCCCGGTCGGACGGCGCTCGATGCAGCAGGCCCCCGCCACCGGGCCGGCCTGGCAGCGCTGGTACCCCGTCTTCCCCCGGGTGCTGTTCGTGCTGACCGGCGCCGGGCCCACCGCCCTGGCCAACCGCACCGCCAGCCTGCGGGCCATGGCCGCCGAGCACCCGCTAGTGGCCTCCATGGCCCGCCGGGTGCCGCTGGGCGCGGCGGTGCTGGAGGACCTGGAAGCCCACGGGCCGCGAGCCGCGGTGTGGCAGCCGCTGGACGGCCGAACCGCTCCCTGCTCCTGGACAGACCTGTAGACCCCAACACGAAAGGGAAACAGCCCATGTACCGGCCCACCACCACACCCTCCCGCCATGCGGCCACTGCGGAAGCCGACGGTGCCCCGAGAGACCACGGCCCGACATCGGGCCGCACCTGGCCTGCAGGCACCCGCACCCTTGATGACACTGGGCAGGCCCTCGTGCTCACCGGCCACTTCACCCCGCACGACCTCCAGGACCTGCGAGCCGCGTTCCCCGACCGACACGTCAGCCTCCATGGCGCCGGGACCGTGCTGATCGCAGCCCGCACCAGCAGCGGTGACGCACCCGCTCCCTGTATTCGGCCGTCACCCGGCGGCCGCTGGAGTGACCAGGCTGAACAAACCCAGCAGGTCTCGACCGGAACGGGGGCCAGCCTGAGTCATGGCGACGAATTCCTTAAACGGCACCACTGGCGCGCCCCGACGTCCGCTCAGCAACTTCAGAGAACCGACCAACGCGGCCGCCGGTGAGGAACTTGAGGATCGCCGCCAACGGGCGGGCCGGTCACACTCACATGCCACTGGCGCGGCTTGCTGCTGCGCGGACGGAGTACGGTCAGCGTTTGACGCGGCTGCGGATGGCCAGGACGGCCAGGCCGAGGAGGACGGGTTCGGCGAGGCGGGAGGCCATCTCGGTGTAGGTGCCGGCGGTGGTGAGGTCCTGGCCGGAGGAGCGGAAGACCACCGAGTTGATCACCACGCGCAGCGCCTTCTCGAACCGCTCGGTGGTGACCCGCTCCGGCCAGGGGCCGGTGGGGTTGACTGGGTCGGGGGTGTCGGTGGTCAGCATGACCTTCTGCCCGACGGCGACCTGGCGGCCGGTGGTGGTCGGCTTCGGGTCGTCCACCGGCAGGCCCCACAGCAGCAGCACGAGCAGGGTGACGGTCATGGCACCCAGCAGCCAGGCCAGGGCGCGGCCGGCGCGCAGCCCGTATCCGGACAGCATCCAGTAGGCGGTCAGCAGCGCCCGTTCGCCCCGGGAGCGGGTGGTGTCGTGGCGGCGCATCTCGCACTCGCCGTAGTAGAAGTCGGCGGCGTCCGGCTCGTTCTTGCCGTCCTCCAGCGACTTGCGCAGCTGCCGGTACAGCGCGGCCAGCGCGGCCGGCTTCAGCACGGGGGTGTCCCGGGGCGCGGGGGTCCAGCCCCAGGCCGCGGTGGGGCGCGGGCGCCGGGCACGCCAGTGGTGCTCCTCGGCCAGCGTGCTGCGCAAGCTCCACCACCTGGGGAACAGCCGGTGCCGCCGGACGCCGGTGGGGGTGGTGGCGAAGGTGCACCAGCCGTCCACGCGGAGCTGGTCGAGGTGAACCGCCCCGGCGAACCGGCAGGCGCCGAGGTCGATGTCGTGCAGCACCAGGTGCGCGGCGTCCACCCCGTCCACGGAGATCAGGCGCACACCGGAATCCCGGTGGGACAGAAGTGTCTCGTCACCCCTGGAAGTGAATGGTGTCGAGCGGGCGGTGACCGTCAGGGGGTACTCCAGGACTGCATCACTCAGGTCCAGCTCTGCGTAGCGCAGCCGCAGCGTGGCCGCCGAGGCCCACCGGGCACGGCCACAGGTCACCGCACGCGCGGCGGCTTCCACCGTCACCGGCTCCCCGAACACCGCACCGTCCAACATCACCGTGCCACCGCACACCAGCGGACCGAGCCGCCCCGCCGCCTCGAACCGGACCCCGCCGAACCTGGCATCGCCGGTAAAGGTCACCCCGCCGAACTGGGCCTCCCCAGTGAAGGCTGCTCCGTCGAACCAGGCGAGATCGCTGAAGGTCGCCCCGCCGAACTCGGTGACGCGGGTGAAGGTCGCCCTGCCGAAATGTGCCCCGCCGGTAAAGGTCGCCGTGCGGAACCAGGCGACGTTACTGAAGGTCGCCTTGTCGAACTGGGCCTCACCGGTGAAGGCCGCTCCGTCGAACCAGGCAACGTCGCTGAAGGTCGCCCCGCCGAACCAGGCGACGTCGCTGAAGGTCGTCCTGCCGAACCAGGCGACGCGGGCAAAGGTCGCCCTGCCGAACCGGGCGCCGCGGGTGAAGGCCGCTCTGTCGAACCGGGCCTCGCCGGCGAAGGTCGCCCTGCGGAACCAGGCGCCGTTACTGAAGGTCGCCCCAACGAACCGGGCGCCCTGGGCGAAGGTCGCCCCAACGAACCGGGCGCCGCGGGCGAAGGTCGCCCCCTCGAACCCGGCGCCGCGGGCGAAGGTCGCCCCCTCGAACCCGGCGACGTCACTGAAGGTCGCCCTGTCGAACTGGGCCTCACCGGTGAAGACCGACCCACCGAACCAGGCGGTGCCAAGGCGAGGACGTCCGGTAGCAGGGTCGTGCAGGGCATCGAGTAACCGGTTCAGCAGCTCCGTGGTGAAGGGGGTACCGCAGTGGTCGAGGTCAGCCCCAGGGACCAGGGCTGCCAAGTAGGCGGCGCGGTCGGCCTCTGCCAGGTGGGCCAGGCACACGGTGTGGCCGGGAACATGGCTGCCGCGGCAGCCTACCGGGTCTCCTGCGGTGGTGCCATGGCCACAGTACGGCCGGCTCGGCGGAGGCGCAGACGGTGGGGCAGGCGATGCAGATGTCATGCCCGGAGGACGACCGAGCGCGGCCGGGCAGTTGCCTGCGCTACGACCGGAGCGGAGCACCACCATGGGCAGCCTCGGTGTTCCCTTACGGGGAGATCCAACGGGCCTGCCCGTGGCGGGGCTCAGCCGGCCCGCCTACCGAGGTCGCCGCGTGCCACTGGGCCATGTGCTCCGCGACCTTGTACTCCAGCAGTTCTCCCCACAGGCCGGACGAAGCCAAGCGCTGACGGACGGTCTGCTCGCGGCGTGCGGCCGCTGTTTCGCGCGCCTGGGCGGCGGCCTGCTGTTCTTCGAGAACTCTCTGCTGCTGGCAAAGTGCCTCGGCTGCGCCTTCTGTGGCGCGCCGGGCTTGTTCCTCCTCCGTGCGCCGCTGTGTGCAGGCGCGGCAGGGAATGCCGGTGCCGATGAGGATGCCATCCTCGCAACTGGGATCGGGGCATTCCTGGATAGTGAGCAAGGCGGCGATGTAACCGACGGGGCGGCGGATGCGGTCCGGGCCGCGGTAGTCCGGGGCAGTGCGCTCCGGCCCATCTGTGCGGTACCAGCGCCGGTTGATCCGTGCGATCAGCTGCTCAGGGGTCCGCGGGGGGATCCGGTAGGTGCCGGGCTGGTCGGCGGGAACGCCGGTGAGCGCGTCGCAGATCGCACGGACGAGCGTCGGCGCGAGCGGAGAGCCGGGATGGGCGGGCTGTACCTGTGGCGGCAGTGCCTGGGCGACGGTCTCGAAGCCCGGCGGGCGGCGACGCGGGCGGGTGGACACGGTGCGCCGCCTGGCTCTCTTCTTCCCCGCACCCTCGGCCGCGCGGCTGGCGCCGCTGTGCGTTTCGGCAGCGCAGCCGCTTTCGGCCCGCAGGAGTGCCGGCAAACCACCCGCGGTCCTCCGGACGTCCGTACCGATTCCCTTAGTGGGTTCATGGTGATCGGTTAGGGAGGGGTTGTGGGCAATACCCTGCCTGGGTACTGCCGGTGTCCCCTGGGAGGGGTTGCCCGCAACCCCTCCCAGGGGACGTTGAGGGGAGGGGTCGTCGGCGCCCCCTGCCCCGTTCTCCGGATTCGGACGGGCCGGGCGCGGGATGAAGTCGCCCTCCCGGACGGCGGCATAGCGGTCGTCGGCCCGGCCGTAGTGGGCGATCTCCTCGAACGGCGTGCGGGTGCCGCCCCAGTGGTCCCACGGCCCGTGCAAGTAGTACCGGTTGGACGTCTTGGAGCCGTTGTCCCGGTAGCGCTGCCGGGCGGAGACGAAGCCGTCGCGGCGTAGATCGCGCAGGATGGTCTTCGCGCGCTCCTCGCTCACCAGAGCCTCCCCTGCGACCAGGGCCCGGGAGGGGAAGCAGGAGTAGGCCTGATCGCATCGGGTCGCCAGCGCGAGCAGCACCAGTTTGTGCGCTGGGGTGCGGAGCTTGAGCCGCATGACGTAGGCGGTCGCGTCGACGCCGCTCATTCCCGCTCTCCCGGTGACCGGTCATCAGCCAGTGGATGAGGTGGGTCCTGGGGACACGCGGTGGATCGGTCACGCGCTCCGGCCGGTGACCGATGGCCGGAGACCGAAGACCGGCCGACGGTGTACCGAGACGTGAAGAGTGGGGAAGCATGGGGCTGCATGGTTCGAGCACACAGGCTGTCCCTAACCAGTCATCTGGCCGAGATCGGTGACCGGTGATCACAGTCCGGTTGCATCCGGCGCAGGGGGACTGGGTGGTCGGCGGCACTGTTCGTAGCCGCGGACATCCCTGTCCGGCCGTGCTCTCCTGAGATGGCCGGGGACTGGCGGCAGGGCTGTGGCCTGCATGGTCAGGCTGACCACACCGCTGACCATCAGGATGACCACGGCGGCCGTGTGCCCTCTGCACCCGGGGCGCGAGGGCCGCCCCCGGCTGTGCGGTGCCACCGGGCGCGGGACCGCTCCGGCAGCAGCGGAGGCCGCCGCAGCGGGCGGCGGCATGGGGACCGATCGGAGCTGAACGGTCAGTGACCGGTGACCGGATCGAGGGAATCGGTCACGGGCCCCGGTGTGGGGCACCGAGCCAGGTGAAGGGCCGTGACCGATCCGTCAGCTTTACGGCCACCGTGCGGCGTGACCGTTAGTCGGGCTCAGGTATTGCGGCCGACGGACCGAAGGCGGGTGCGGCCGTCTTCCCGCGGCTGTTCCTTCCTGACCGCTTTGGCCTTCCTCACCGCTCGCTGGCCGGTGCTGGGCGATACGCCCAGGCGCCGGGCAACTTCCGCGCCGGCGAGTTTCTTACCCGCCCTCTCGGCTTCCTCCAGCCATGAGACGACCCGCTGGATCCGCAGCTGCTCCTCGTCCGGCTCCGGAGACTGCTCCGGCACGCGAGCTGTGGCCGCTCCCCCACCCGAGGAACGCTCCAGACCTTCCGCGTTCTGAGCCGGAACTGCCACGTCCGGTGACGGGCTCGTGGCCGGCTGCGCCGCCACACCACCAAGCCCCACGCGGGCACTGGTCGCCGGGGCGCCCCGATGAACGGCCGGACGTCCCGGCGGCCGGTGGTCGCCCACGGCTGGACCGGTCATGCCGGGCCTGGCAGTTCCGCCGTCGTGCACCCGCCGCACCGTCGCGTCCGCCTGCTCCCGGAGTTCCTTCAGAATGGGGCGCAGTTCCGGCTCAGGTATCGGAGCACCGGTGCGGTCCCGGATGCCGTAGAAGTCCATCAGGTAGAGGCCGAACTGGCGCGCGTTGGGATAGTCGCTGCGCTCCCTGACGTACCGGTGGAACGCCTCACCGTATGCCTCCTCATCGGGCTCCGGCGTCGGCGGGTGAGAGGTTTCCGGTGAGGCGGGTCCCGCGTCTGCTTCCGCCACGCTGCTCCCTAAAGGATCAACGTTCCTGCCGGACGGCTCCGGTCCTGCCCCGGCGTAGTCGGCTGGGAGGTCGGACCTGGTGAGCGGCGCGGTACCGCCGGCGGCTGAGTGCTCCGGGGAGCGCCGGGCGCCTGACCTGGGGGTGGGCTCTTCCCTGCCCTCGGCGGCCGAACGCTGGTGGTCGTCCTCGTCGGGTGCCGGGTGGTGTTCGGCGGCGGTGAGTTCGGGGCGGCGCGGTGAGGGGCGTACGGCGGCGGGGGTGGCCGGGTCGATGCCGGCGGCGGCGAGTCCGTCGGGCGCGGTCTCGGCGAGCGGGATGCCGTAGCGGGCCAGCCGGAGCGGCATCATCGACTCGACCGGTGCCTTGCGGCGCCAGGCGCGGCCGTAGCGGGCGCGGAGGCGGGCCTGGTAGACGAGGCGGTCCTGTTCGAGGCGGATGACCTCGTCGTAGGAGCGCAGTTCCCACAGCTTCATCCGGCGCCAGAGCCGGAAGGTGGAGGGGAAGGCCAGCAGCCAGCGGGAGAGGCGTACGCCCTCCATGTGCTTGTCGGCGGTGATGTCGGCGATCCGGCCGATGGCGTGCCGGGCGGCCTCGACGGAGACGACGAAGAGGACGGGGATGACGGCGTGCATGCCGACGCCCAGCGGGTCGGGCCAGGCCGCGGCGCCGTTGAAGGCGATGGTGGCGGCGGTGAGCAGCCAGGCGGTCTGCCGCAGCAGGGGGAAGGGGATGCGGATCCAGGTCAGCAGCAGGTCCAGGGCGAGCAGGACGACGATCCCCGCGTCGATCCCGATGGGGAAGACGACGGAGAAGGCGCCGAACCCTTTCTGCTCGGCGAGGTCGCGGACCGCCGCGTACGAACCGGCGAAGCCGATCGCCGCGATCAGCACGGCACCGGCGACCACCACCCCGATCAAGATGCGGTGTGTGCGCCCCAGTCGCATCTGCTCCACGAGGTGCCCATCTCCCCACGAGCGTCGAGAACATCGCCGGTTCAGTCTCTCACCGAGGCCTCTTCATCACAGGGGGTGTCTGCCTCCTGCTCCGGCCGTGTTCCGCTGTGTAGAAGGTCGTTCACCATGGCGGCAGGGTGACCACCCACGCCGCACGGCCTGATGGAGTTGTTCAGGTCAGGCAGCAGGCTCGAGGGCTGTGGGTGCTGTTGCGCAACCTGGTGATCTCTCTGCCGGGTTCCGGAGTCCGGGCTGGCTCATTGCCTGCGCGCTGGTGAGGTTGGGCTACGCCTGCGCCACGGTCGGGCTTTACCGCGGTAAAGCCCGACCGTGGCGCAGGATCACACACCAGACGGGGGAATCTAACGTGCCGATACTCTGCTTTGATCTTTGACGTTAGTAAGGTATCCAGCATGAGTTCTCCAGCCACCTCGGGCGACCGCGAGAAGGTCGTCTCCAAACTGCCGGGATGGCTCCGGCAGGACCTGAAAATCAGAGCAGCCCAGCACGGCATCGACATCCAGACGGCCGTGGAGCAAGGCATCGCTGCGTGGATCGATCTGGCCGCCACCGGCGGCCCGGTGGACACTTCCGGCGCAGACTCCTTCTCCACCTTCCTCCCCTACGGCCAGTGGGAGGTCTTCCGGCAAGCCGCAGCCGACCGCAAGGTCTCCCTCATTCAGGGACTCGCCCAGTCAGTGCAGTTGTGGCTGGAGACGAACCCCGCCCCCAGCATCGAACGGCCCAAGCACCCACGGCGACGCATCGTCTGCAATCAGAAGGGCGGCGTCGGGAAGACCGCTGTCGCCGCTGGCCTCGGTGAAGCCTTCGCCGAGAACCCGGACGCGCTCCACCCCGTCCGTATCTCCAAGCACTTCGCCGCCCAACTCGGCGGTCAGGAGACCAGCCCGCTCGAGGTCGAGGACCTCCCCGGTCTGGGCCGTCGCACCCTTCTGATCGACTTCGACCCCCAGCGGCACCTCACGAAGCAGCTCGGGCAAGAAGAAATCCCGATGGCTCCGGATGTGGAGAGCCTCGGCAAGCACATGACGGGCGAAGCCAAGGGCGACATCCGCGAGCTGATCGTGCCCATAGCCGATGACCGGTACGGCAACCGTCTCGACCTGCTTCCCGGCTGCCAGGACGGCTTCCTCCTGGACGTCGCCCTGTCCAAGGTCCGGTTCCGGGAAGCGGCGCTGGAGCGCGCGCTGGCTCCGATCGAGCCGTTCTATGACGAGATCATCGTGGACTGCCCGCCCAGCCTGGGGCTGAGCATGGACACCGCGATCTACTACGGGCGCCGACGCGACGACGAACCCCCGGGCAACTCCGGCCCGCTGATCGTGGTCCAGGCCGAGGACAGCAGCGCCGACGCCTATGATCTGCTGGTCACCCAGATCGAAGACCTGCGCAGCGACATGTCCGTCGAGGTCGATTACCTCGGCATCGTGGTCAACCTCTACGACCCGCGCCGCGGCTTCATCGCCACGTCGTCCCTCGAAGCCTGGATAGACATCAAGGACCCCAAGGTCGTCGCTGTGATCGGCGACCTCACGGACCAGCGCAAGGCAGTCCGCCTCAAGCAGCCCTTGCTGTCATTCGCCCCCTCCGGCGAACAGGCCGTCACGTTCCGCGCACTGGCCAGGGAGATCTCATGAGCCGCGTCGCCGACCAGCTCGGCACTGGAGCATCCTTCGGCCGGACCCGGGGCGGGGTCAGCGCCCGACGCCAGGCCGTCGCCGCCACCACCGGGGCGCCCACCACCGGGGCCCCCGACAGCCGGCTGCGGACGCTCCCTCTCACGCAACTGGTCTGCACCCGCTTCAACCCCCGCCGCAACTTCGGCAGCGAAGCAGACCTGCTCGAGTTCGGGCTGAAGCTCAAGAAGAAGCAACTCCAGCCGGCGGTGGCAGTCACACGGGAGGCCTACCTCCACCTGTGGCCGGACGAGGCGGACAACGTCGGCAGCGCCCCCTACGTCATCGCCAACGGGGAACGGCGCTACCGCGGCTCTCTCGCTGCCGGCCTGCCGACCCTGGAAGTCGTCGTCGATGACGAGATTGCCAGCTCACGCGCAGACTTCCTCGACGCGGTCCTCTCGGAGAACAACGACCGGGAAGACCTCGATCCCATCGAGCGGGCTCTCGGCATCCAGACTATGGTCGAAGAGCTCGGCGGCAAAGCCATAGTGGCCGAGCACTACGGGAAGTCGGCCGGCTGGGTCACCCAGCAGATGTACCTGCTGGACCTGGCCCCGGAGCTGCAGAGCCTGGTGAGCTCCGGGGAGCTTCCCGTCCGGGAGACCCGCGCACTGGCGAAGCTGCCCAAGGACCAGCAGGCAGCGGCTTGGCAGGCCAGAAGCACTGAGCGTGTCGAGGAGAAGGCCCAGCCGAAGCGGCCACGGCGCGGGACTCCAGCCGATGCGGCGACTCGCGAGCCGGCACCCGAGGAAGCGGGCGACGGTCAGTCCTTTACCGCGGTAAAGGACCACCAGACACCGGTCGCGCCGGCAGGTGACGGCTCACCCGGCTTTACCGCGGTAAAGCCGACCGAGGATCTTCCGGCTCCGGAACCGGCTGAGGTAGTTGACAGCGCACTGCCTCTGCCCGACCAGCGAGCGACCCCGGGAGAGTCGGCGCACGGCAAGAAGGTGATGAAGATGCCGTGGGCTGACGGGGAGGCCAGCATGGACATCTTCTTCGGCAAGCTGGAGCCCCAAGAGCGGCACAAGGCGATCGGCCGGTACCTCGAACTCCTCGGGTCACCAGAGAACTTCGTCGCGGATCTGCGCGCTGCAAGCACAGCCGACTTCCGCAGGCAGGTGGTCGAGCTGCTCTCGGCAGACCTGTAGACGACAGTCAGCGCAGAGAGGCCTCGCACCCGGCAGAGTCCGGGCGCGGGGCCTTCCTCTTCAGCAGCAGGCGAAGCCGAACGGCCCCCTCTGAGGCACCCTGAGATGCAGTTCAGGCCAGAGAGTCGGCGCGGGCCTTGGGACAGGCTGTCGTGCACACCCCGCATCCCGTGGAGACTCCAGACAGCCTTGAGCCTGCCGGGCCCTCCCTGGCCGTACTCAGAAAAGCCGCATGAGCTTCCACAACAGATCACGGCTCTTGTCCGGGACGAGACTGTCCTCCTGCAAGCCCCGCAGCGCACTCTCGTACTCGTCCACCTCCTGTCGCTTGTCCAGGTAGAGGGCGCTGGTGAGCTGCTCCAGGTAGACAATGTCCGATAGGTCAGGCTCCGGGAAAGTGAGGATGGTGAAGGCGCCAGCCCCGCTGGGGCGCCCGCCATCGAGCGGTCGGATCTGCAGCCGCACGTTCTCTACCTCGGACAGGCCGATCAGATGATGAAGCTGGTCCCGCATCACCTCACGACCGCCGTACGGGCGGCGCAGGAGGGATTCGTCCAGAACCACATGGAGCAGCGGGGGCGTCTCGGAGACCAGGCGCTTCTGACGTTCCAGACGCGCCGCCACAAGCCTCTCGACTTCCCCCTCGCTTGCGGTTGCCGAGCCGCTCCGCATGATTGCGCGGGCGTACGCCTTGGTCTGCAGCAGGCCGGGCACAAAGTGCACCTCATGGGTGCGAATCAGAGACGCCGCTTCCTCCAGGCCAACGTATGTCGGGTACCAGTTCGGTAGCACGTCGGCATAGCGATGCCACCAGCCTGAGCCAGCGATGGAGCGCACGGCACGGGACCGGAAGGCCGGCGTTCGGGCGCGAAGCTCGCGGGCTCCGCGGCTTCCCAGAGACGTCCCCTCCAGCAGCTGGTTGAAGTCGTCGTTCTGGTCACCCATGAAAGCCTCTTCCTTCGTGCTGCTTCGCCTTCGTCCGCCACCGGTACAACAACCCTTCGATCGCGCGGATTGACGTGGCGTCTAGGAGCTGCTGGATCTCCTCTTGGGTGTAACCGTCGATCGTCAGGGCGACGGCGACTTGGGTCCGTGGGTCGTTGATGTCCTGGAGCTCCTTGAGCACCCGCAGCTTGCCCACTACCTCTTCGGCGACGCCTTGCACCGCGAATCGGCCCTCGGTGGTTATCTGCTCGGTCGCCTGACTACGGCGCCACCGTTTCTGCTGCACGCGGTGGCGCCGGTACTCGTTGGGGAACTGGTACGCGGACGCCCCCATGAAGTAGGTGGCGATACTGGCGCCGCCTTCCGCCCGCCACCCGGCCTCCACCAAGGCACGCTGCCGGAAGACCGGGAGAGCCCGGGCGACGGTCATCATCGCCAGCTCCTCCCGTAGATCACTGTCATGGGCCAGTTCCTCCAGCTCCAGCTCGTGCGGTTTGAGGTCGAAGCCGCGCGAGGCGACGAGCTTGAACACGTAGCCGGAGTACAGCCAGCCCCGTAACACCGAGATCCCGTACCGGGCGAGCTCATCCTCGAAACGGACGTAGTGCGGTCCGGCGAAACCGCTCTGCGACAGCAGCTGGACCATCCGCTTGTCGGCCATCCGCCGGTCCAAGTTCTCCTGCAGCTTCTTGGCCTGCTGCGCGTCGACGGCATTCATCTCACGCTGGGCTTTGAGAGGCACCGGCCCGCCGAGAAGTCGTCCCTGCTCACCTGCAACAGGTTGTAGGTGCCGGGCGCGCGCGACTGCGGACCCCTGGCCCGCCGCCTCGTCGTCGCCCCTCATTGCCTCCCCTTCCGGTTGTCGCCGCCGCCCCCGAACAGCAGGGGGTCGGCTCCGTCCTCTGCCGCCCCAGCCCGTCGCAAGCTTCCGAACTGGGGCGGCAGAGCACGAAGACGACCCCTTGTAAGTCACCTACCGCCGGGCACCCCACGGACTTTTTCAAGATCTTTTCTGTGGCCGCAGCACGGATTTCAGCCGTGGGGTGCTGGGCCGGCCGCGACGTATGAGCGGATGACATCATCACCAACAACCGCTGGAGCGCACGTGAGTTCGCCAGTTCCCCCGCCGCCGGAGCCGCCCTTCATCACCCTGCACACCGCTGTCGTCCTCCTGACTGCGGTGCTCATCGGGCTGATCGTCGGCGTGCTCACCTTCCTCTCGTACTTCTCCGCTTCTGGAGCGGTTCTGGCGGGACTGGGCGCCGTGGGTCTCAGCGTGCCGGTGTTGCGTTCGCTGATCCGTCCATAAGGGAGGCCGCGCCCGCGGGGGTGAGGAGTCCGGAGCACTTCGGACCGAGGCGGTTGCGGGCCCGCGGCCGGCGTGGCAAGGCACGCGCGAGTGCAGGCGACGACGTCGGCGGGCCGCCCCCCTTTACCGCGGTAAAGGATCGGCGGGGCTCCTCGCGCCGACAGCGGCACCACCGGGCTCGATTCAGAACGCAGAAAGGCCCCGCACCCGACGGAGGTTCGGGTGCGGGGCCTTTCGCTATCGTCATCAGCGGCGCGGCTTGTTCTTGGCGGGTCTGCCGCACAGGCCTTTGCCGGGCGGACAGACGGGCTTCTTGAAGCCGAGCAGGGTGCGCGTGGGCTCAGCTCCGGGTTCTGCGCAGATCCAGCAGTTCGCCCTGGATGGTTCCTCCTGGCTTGGCTCTCGTGAGGTCATACGGCGGTCCGCTCCATGGGTGCGACGCTGCGTGCGGTGAGCCAGGTGATGGGGATGGCCCCGTCAGCGCCCTGGGTGGTGGTCTCCCACCACAGGTAGTCCTCGCCTTCGCTACGGGGGCAGTTACACCAGTCGTCGTCGCAGCCTGCCTGGGGGTCGTGCTCGGCGAAGCGCATCCACAGGTGGCGGAGGGTGCCGGGCACGGTCTCCATCGAGTCGTAGTCGGAGTCGGCGGGCTGAACGAGCGCTTTGTTGGCGGTGGCCTCGGTGACGTGACCTTGGTGGATCCACTCGCAGGTCTCCCATTGGATCCAGATGGCAGGCCGGACGGGGAAGAGAGCGCTGTCGGCCAGGTAGGGCATGGTTTCCTTCGCTTTCGGTCAGAGGGCCGATGCCACAGGCACAGCCATGGGGGAGCGTCATCTCAGGACGCAGGTGTCGTAGTGAGCCGGGCGGCCGCGCTGGGTGTCGCGTCGGCCCAACCGGTGACGGACGCTTGGTGCCCCTCAGCGGGCAGCGAGGGTGTTGCGGTGCTCCTGAAGGCGCCACGCCCGGCCGGGGAGGCAGGGCGTGGCGCTTGGGGTGTGGTGCTTGTTCTGTCAGGTGGTGGGGTTGGTGGTGGTCATGAGGAGCGCCGCCGTGATGCCGTTGATGGCCCTGACGAGGGCTTCGACGTCGCCGCTGGAAAGGTGGTCGGCCTGGTAGTTCATCGCGTCGACGGCTTCGAGTCGGTAGTCGCGCCGCCGGGCGGGGATGGTTGGGGTTTCGCGGCGGGCGGCGGCGACGTCGGCGAGCGTTTGCAGTAGCCGTACGCGGCCGAACTCCGGGCTGGGAGACTCCCAGTCGGCGGTGTGCAGTTCGACCGTCTCGTCTTGCTCGCTCCACACGGCGCGCACCTCGTAGGTCTGCTGCTCATAGTCGGCTCCGACGAGCTTGGCCGGCTGCACCTGCCCGCGGGGGCCGACGCTGGCGTGCTTGATGGGCTCGATGCCGAGGTCGGCCAGCCGGGTGTTGATCTGCCTGGCGTGCTGTTTGGCGCGGCGGAGCGCGGCCGCGGCGGCGGAGCGCTGCTGCTTCTGGTGAGCGGTTTCGGCCTCGATGAGCCAGCCGGGGAGGGCGGTCTGGGTGGTCGTCATGTGTGTCCTCCGTGGGGACGGATGTGACGAGGCCCGGGGCGGCGGTCTGCTGCCTCGCAGCGGCCGCCGCCCCGGGGTCGGTTGGTGGGTGGTGGTGGTGTGCTCGTTGTTCAGGGACTGGTGGGAGCCGCTGTCACGGGCCGGTGTCTTCGGGATCTGGAATCTCGCCGAACACGTCGTCCATGGCCCGGATGACGGTGAGCCGGTGCTCGGGCCGGGTCGCGTTGAGAACAGCCCCGGTGAGATCGACGAGGTTGATGCCCTCGAACACTTCGGCCAGTTCGGCGACGGTCTCGGGGTCCAGGGCGGTGCCGGTGTCCGGGCGCTCGCAGTGCTGGTAGCAGTTCATCGCGTCGATCTGGTCGGCGAGCCGGTGTGCCGTCGCCGGGGTGATGTCGATGCTGTGGCAGTGCTCCAGGCCCGGTTCGTGGATGTTGTTCGGGCTGATGCGGAGCCGGATGCTCTGCCCGGGTGCTTGGTGGCCGAGGCCGGTGAGGGCTTCGGCGAGGGTGTGGATCGCGGCGTTGCGGTCCGCTTCCACGTCGGTGCCGTCCGCATCCGTGACGTCGTCCTCCGGCGGGTCCACAGTCGGCACTCCCCAGAGGATTTCGACGCTGTCGGCGTGCAGCCGGATGACGCCGTCGGCGGTGTCGGGGAGGGCGAGGTGTCCGGTGACGCGCAGTAGGTCGCCGGGACGGCACTCGGTGAACAAGGCGTCCACGACCTGCTGTTCGGTCGTGGTGCAGGGGATGATCGCCTCGTTGACCAGGTGGTCGGTGGGGGAGGAGATCAGCCGCCAGGAGGCGGTGCCCTCACGGTCGCCGCGTTCGGCTTCGGCCTCCAAGTAGCCGTCCAGCACGAGGGATATGGCGTCCATCAGCCCGCCTCCGCCAGGTTGGTGCTGCGGTGGGCGGCGTCGTAGGCGTCCAGGACGGCCTTGGCGGGGGTTCCCCGGTCGGCGACGTGGTAGCCGTTGGCGCGTGCCCACGTCCGGATCGCGGCCAGCTCGTCCTTGGTGCGCTTACCGGTCCGAGCCGCAGAAGTCAGGGGCGTGCCGTCCCCGGTCGTCGTGGCGGTGCGGCCGCCGGCTTTCACCGCGCGCAGCTGCGCCTGCGCGGCTTCGAGTTCGGCCTTGGCCTTGGCGACGCGCTCTGCCGCCTTCTGCTGGGCGGCGTCGGCGGTGCGGCGCTCGGTGAGCTCGGTGAGGTCGCTGCGGACGCGGGCGGCCCTGTTGCGGATGCCGGCGGCGGGGTGGTTCTCCGCCCAGGAGAGCAGGGCCTCGATTCCGTCGGTGTCCGCTGTGCCGTCGGGCGCTGGGACCGGGACGGTGGTGAGGGCGGGCGGCAGGTCGGCGTGCTGCACGGCTTTGGTGAGTTCGCTCTCCGAGAGCTGGAGGGTGCTGCGGACGTGTTCAGGGCTGTCGCCGTCCTTGAGCATGGAGGCGGCCGTGGCGGTGAGGGCGTTCATGGAGTCTCCGGTGGGGATGTCAGGGCTGGTGAGGTGCGGTAGCAGCCGCGTCAGGTGGTCTTCGGCACAGGGCAGGCCGAGGGCGCCGAGCAGGTCGGCGAGGTCGTCCTTGTCGCGGGCGTGGCGGGCGGCTACCACGGAGGCGTGGGTGATCTGGTCACTGCCGAGCGGGGTGATTTCAAGGGCCTCGGCTTCGAGGGCCTGCTTCATGTCGGTGCACATGACCGGCTCTCCCCTGCGGTGGTGGTGCGCGGTGTGCACGCGGCGAGTCTCAGCAGCTCGTGGTTGCGCTTCTGCTGCTCGGCCGTGAGCGGCTGGGTCTTGGGGCCGTGGCGGTGCCACAGCGGATGAGCGGGCGGTTCGGGATAGGCGAGAGCGTGTTCGGCGTCGCGCCCGGAGGTGCTGCTCATGGAGGTCCTCCAGGTGGAGGTCAGGAGTGGTCGCCTTGGCCCTTGGACTTGGGCTTCGGCGTGAGGTCGGAGGCGAACCGCCCGCGGCGGGCCTCGACAGGGTTGGCGGTGATCCAGTCCTCAGCGCACGCCTTGTGTACGGGCTCGCCGGAGTGGGAGCGCATGGGCGTGGGCTGGCCGCACAGCGTGCAGGGGAGGTCCTGCCAGCGGTCGAAGTGCTGGCCGTCGCGCCAGACGAGGAGTTCGCCGGGAGCCGGGATCAGGCCCGGCTCGAACGGCGGCTTCTGCTTCGTGCGTTCCCTGCGGGTCATGGCCGGAAGGCGGGCAGCTGCTGGAACACGCGGTCCAGCAGGTCCTCGGTCGGCTTCCAGGGCCCGAGCTGCCCGGCGGCGGGGACCGGCAGAGGCAGCTCCTGGACGTCCTTGAGGACCAGGTGCCAGGTGCCGGCCTGCGCCCACGGCGTGCAGGGCGGGGAGTCCTCGGGGTCCTGGTGGCAGTCGACCAGGCGGGCCACGCCGATCACGGCTCCGGTGGTCAGCTCCCGGCCGCGGATCGTGCGGGCGATCAGCGGGACGTGCAAGGCGGGCCGGTCGATCCGCTGGCCCGCGTGCAGGAGCATCCACCCGCGCCAAAACCAGGCCCGGGGACGGTTCTCGATGCCCTTGTCGCCGGTGAGGATGCAGGTGGCGTGCGGCTGCTGGACGCTGATACCGCGGATCCAGTCACCTTCGGGAAGGGGCATGGTGCTCATGCGGCTCGCCCCCATACGGCCGTTCCCGGGCGCCCGGCGCGGCGGCCGTTGATGGACGGCACCGTGGTGTGCGCGGGCGAGGCAACGGCCGCGCGCCCCGAGTGCTTGCCGTCGTACAGGGCCGCGTCGGCGGCCCGCTGCAGCACGGTCAAATCGCGGGAGCCGACCGCGTGCGAGGCCGCGGCGCCGACCGAGGCGGCGACATCGACGGTGCGGCCGTCGTCCAGGACGACCGGGGTGTGCAGCATGCGGACCAGCTGCGCAAGGCGCTGTTCCAGGCGCGCGGCGGGCAGCGCCAGGACGACGGCGAACTCATCGCCTCCGAGGCGGCCAACGGCGGCGCGCGGGCCCGCCCACGCGGTGAGCCGGGCGGCGGTCGCCGCGAGGACGGCGTCGCCGGCCGGGTGGCCCATCGTGTCGTTCACGGCCTTGAAATGGTCCTGGTCGACGATGACCACCGCGGTGTCGTCGCCGTGGCGGGCCAGGAGCCGGCGGGCGCGGGCGGTGTAGGAGTCGCGGCGCAGGAGGCCGGTCAGCGGGTCGCGGCGGGTGGCGGCGAGCCGCTTGTGCAGTGCGACGGCGTGCACGGTCCAGCCGGTCAACGGCAGGGCGGCAGCGGTGATCAGAAGGGCGCGTGGCCCGATCCGGGCCTGCGCGCGGAGGACGGAGTCCATACTGAGGATCTCCCTCTCGTCTCGTACGGGATGGGATGGGCCCGGGACAGCCGCACTGCTTGGCGGCTACGACGGCTGTCCCGGGGCGGATCTACAGTTCGCAATCGCCGGCACGACCCCAGCTGTACGGGTCGTGCCAGCGGCCGGCGGTCGCGGCCGTCCAGTCGAGCTCCCAGCCCGGCCGGTAGCCGCGGGCGCCCCAGCCGTCCGGCCGCACGCGAGGGATCTCACGTCCGGTCGCGGCCGCGGCGCGAGCCGCGTCGTACGCCTCATGCGCGGCCCGGACGGCGGCGCGGCGGCTGCCGGCCCGGCCGGTGAAGACGTGCACACCGCGCAAGCCGGTGGTGCTTCTTATCGGGACGTCGACCTCGTAGAGGGGCAGGGGCATGACGTCCATCTCCTCTCCTGCTCGGGTGGGTTGAGTGGCCACTGCGACCACCCCGACCCCGGCGGGTGCGGGACCGGGGCGGCACAGAGTGCGCTCAACTCAGGTCAGCTGGCCGACCTGGCGGTGCGGTTCACGCGCGGACCGCGTCCGCATACTGCTCCTCCAGATCGGCACGGCCCTCGGGGTCGT
Organism: Streptomyces sp. S07_1.15; assembly: GCF_020739505.1. Taxonomy (NCBI): domain Bacteria; kingdom Bacillati; phylum Actinomycetota; class Actinomycetes; order Kitasatosporales; family Streptomycetaceae; genus Streptomyces; species Streptomyces sp. S07_1.15. The sequence continues at coordinate 114,568 of NZ_JAJBZK010000002.1, read as the reverse complement.
CGTCCTGGTCGTCGTCCTCGGGCGGGCCGTGAACGGTGCAGCGCACGTGGGCACCGCGGCCACCGTCACAGCGCAGTCCCGGCGACGGCGAGCGCGAGCAGAGCCAGAGCGGTGAGGCTGAGGTCGACCGCCCGGCGCAGGTGGATGAACTTACGGACCGCGAGTGCGGACAGGACCCGGATGCGGGCGGCGCGGGCGTCGCCCTGCATGCAGTCGCGGATCGCGTCCTCGTCGAGCTGCGCCCAGTACGGGAAGGACGCCCGGTCATCCCCCCGGAGCCGAGGCCGGACCACCAGGAGCAGCAGCACGGCGGCCGCCCCCAGGGTCATGACCGCCGCCGTACCGAACACCTTGGTCGCCAGGGGCAGATCCTGGTCGGCGACGGACGCGAGTCCGGCGAGGACGGCGCCGTTGAAGGCGAGCAGTAAGGAGGACTTGCCGTCCGTGCGGCTGATCTCGTTGGTGACAGCGGCGCAGGCGGCATCCATGTTCTTGCCGATGCCAGGAGCGGGGACCGTGGAGGTCATGGGCGGTGCTTCTCCTTGTCGTTGCCCGGCGGGCCGCGCGGCCCGCCCGGGAGTAGGTCAGAACGCTGGCTCGCCCGGTCGCGGGCGACACCAGGAGCCAGAGAGGGATCAGAACGGCGGCTCGTCCGGCCAGGGCGGGATGGGCAGAAGTTCGATGCACAGCTCCCGTCGGTCGGACCAGCAGCCGCAGGCCTCCATCTCGGGGTTCGCGCCGGTGACCCACCAGCCGCCGTCGCCGTGGCACTGCGGGCAGGAGCGGCGGGCGACGGGGGTGAGGCGGATCCGGTGGCGGTCGGCGTAGAGCTCGAGGTGGCTGGCCTTGAGTGCGGCGGCGGCCGTCGCCGCGGCGAGCGGGACAACGGCAGCGAGCAGCAGGGTGTTTCGGGCGCGCACTCCGGTCCGCTCCGGCGCGGCGGGGCGCCGGGCGAACAGACTGATGGGCATCGGTGACTTCTCCTTCGGGAGGGTCGTTGATCAGGCGGCCAGCCGGTGGGTCACCGGGGCCGTGGAAGCGCAGTAGGTGCCGGGGCTGGGCTCGTAGCCCCGGGCGCAGGGGTCGCAGCAGCCCTGGGTGCGCAGCGGGAGGCAGAAGTAGTACCTCCGGCGGCACTGGGGGCACGTGGATCTCGCGGCCATCGCCCGGTCCAGCGCCCATTCCTGCGCAAGCGTCGGCACCCGTTTGGGCCGGGCGAGTTCCACGCTGTAGAGCCAGGCCCGGGTGGGATGGGTACACGCCTGGCCGGGCCGGTAGGCGCACGCCTTGCAGCGCAGGACTGCGACCGGGCCGTGCCCGCCGGGGCTCAGCCCTCGCTCGCGTAACTGCCGCCGGGTGACCAGGCCCTCGGGACCAGCGCGCCGGTCGAACTCCGGCAGCATCGCCTCGCTGCGCGGCACCTTCGTGATCTCGCGGCGGCTCCTCTTCCTCGGGCGCGGCATCACCTGTTCCAGGCGCCGGGAAGCCGGTCGGGGCGGTGCGGGTAGCGGGGGCCGGGACGCTGCGGGCGGGGCTGGCCGATCCGGCGGCGCGGGCGGGGGATGAGCACGGTGTGTCCTCCAAGGGTTGAGGGCGGGCAGTGCTGCGCCCCGCCGGCGGAAGGTCCGTCGGCGGGGCGTTGGGGTGAGGGCAGGCGGCCGGTCGGCCTGTCCGGTCCTCGTCCATCGGCTGGGGATGGGCGAGGGCCAGGCGGAGCGACCGGGGTCAGCGCTGGAGCTGGCCGGAGTCGGTCAGCGGATCTCGTTGCGGGTGCGGGCGAAGAACGCTCCCCGTGTGGTGCTGTGGTTGTGGATCTCGGTGTGGTGGGTGACCGGGCCCTCGTAGAGGTGCTTGGTGACGGTGGAGCGCGCCTTGCTGATCGCGCCGCCGATGGCGGTGGCGGCCATGGCCAGGCCGGCGAACGGCAGGGTGACCATCAGGACGCTGTTCAACGTGACGGAGGCCAGGCCGTGGAGCACCAGCCAGGCACCGCAGCCGATGCCGGTGATCCCGGCGCCCACGCCGATGGATGCCACCGCGATGCCGGCCGCCCAGGCCGGGACGATCCGCTGGTCGTCCTGTTCCACGGGCGGGGTGGCTCCGAAGGCCGGCGGCTCGGTGTCGTCGCGGAACGAGGTGGGGTGGTGGCGTACGGGCTGGCCCGCCCATTCGTCGAGCAGGCGGCGGGCTTCGGCCGCGGCCTCGGATTCGGGCATGCCGGACTGGGTGGTGTTCAGGGGGTCCATCGTCTTCTCCGATCACGCGGGAAAGGGGGGCCCGCCTTCCTGGCCGTGGTGGCCGGGAGGGGGCGTTGGGGGAGTGGCTGCGGGCAACGGTGAAGGGCGTCGCCGCAGTCGTGTCCGGCGGTGCTGTTCGGCGTTGCGCGGCAGGTGAGTTGGGGCTGAGGGGTGGGTAGTCACCGCACCGGCGTCCCGGGCATCCTCGATCCGACAGGCGTGGGGAAGGGGATCGGGTGGAGTTCGTTTTCGAGTGCGGGTGGTGCGGCGGGGACAACTTCTTCGTCGGCAAGCAGGTCGGCTTTTGGGTCGACAAGTGGGAGGTCCCCGCGGAGTGGGACTGCCGCTTCTGCGACGAGCTCAACTACACGCCCGACCCGCCGTGGACCGAGGCGTAGTCGGAAGCTGGAGATCAGTCCGGCGAGTGAGGCGAGGCCGCTGTTGATGGTCGGGGCCAGGCCGGTCGCGGCGAGCGGGGGAGCCGAACAGCGTGCAGGTCAGCGCGGAGCCGGCGCGGACGTATCCGCCGTTGATCAGGACGAAGACGCTGATGCCCAGCAGCACGGCGGCGGAGATGGACAGGGCCACGGTGGTGGTGCTTCTTCGCAGGGGTCGGGTGAGGGCCGGCCGCGGTCGGGCGGTCCGGCCCTGTGATGGATGGGTGGGTGTGATCAGGCGTCGGTGAGGCTCTTGATGGCCTCCAGCGCCTGGCGGGGAGAGGCGACCTGCTCGGGTCGGCGACCGTCGCCCTGGGAGCCGCGCCTTCCTCCGCCGCTGCGCCGGCGGGAACGGCCCTCGTCCTCGTCGTCCTCGTCGGGCTCGGGCCAGAACTCGCCGGGTCGCACGGGCTCGTTCCAGTCGAACCACAGGCCGCGCTTGGTCAGCTCGCTGATCTCGTGGTCGGTGAGCCGGTTGACCTTGTCGGGGAACAGCTCGGAGAGGTCGGTGTCGAAGTCCGCGTACAGCGACCGCATGAGCACGGCGCGGCCGTTGTCGAGGACGATGACCGCGACGCCGCCCGTGGAGACGCCGTTCTCCGGGTCGGCCTCGCCGCGCATGGCCCGCTCGATCGCGGAACCCTCGCTGCGGGAGTAGCGGGCCGGGATGGTCGGCACGTCGTAGGCGTTCTCCATGGTGCCTTCCACGGCCTTGCGGGTGGCGCCGGGCGAACCCATGTTGAAGATGACGGGCCGGCTGTTCTGCCGCAGGTTGTCCTTCATCTCGGTGGAGAACCCGTTGTGCGCGAAGGGGGACTGGCCGGCCGGGTTGAAAGCGATGCCGTACTTGAGCCCGGTGACCGTGAGGTCCTCGCCGTCCTTCTGGATGAACTCGCCGAAGTCCGCGTCTTGCGCCGCGGTCATGAACTCATCCCCGTACACGTTCAGCTGCCGGTACGGGCAGCGGGAGTCGCCCGGCTTGTAGTCGTGCGGCTGGCCGTCGTGCGGCCAGGGCATATCGGCGCGGATCTCGCACAGTGCCTTCGCCGCCCGCAGTGAACGGGCCATCCACAGCGCGTTCGAGCCCTGCCGGTCGATGTATCGCCCGAGCACGGTGGTCTTCTCGTCCTTGCGGACGGTGGACAGCCACACCACGTGTCCGTCCAGGGACTGGGCGGCCATGTGGATCGCGAAGAACTGCGTCTTGCCCGACCGGCTGACCCCGAGGGTGAGGCCGTGGGCCGGGGCGTTCTTGTCGTGCTGGTACACCATGGTCTTCACCGGCTGGCCGGTGATGGTGTACCCGCACACGTACATGCCCTTGGTGTCCGGGGTGAGCAGGTCTCGGGTGGCGGGGAAGATCTGTGACAGCGGCGGCTTGTCGAACGCGCTGATCAGGAACTCCGAGCCGTCGATGAGGACGAACACGCAGGAGTCGTCCTCGGGCAGGCCCAGGCCGCGGCAGACCTTGGCCAGGTCGATGCGCGGGGTCTCGGTGGAGTCGGCCATCTTCGCCCGGTAGAACGTCACGCCGCGTTCGTGGTCGCGGGTCTTGTGGACCAGCGTGGAGCCGGGCGCGCCGCCCTTGGGGCCGCCGACGCGGTCGGCCCAGCGCTCGGCGTCGGTGGGAGCCTCGCGGCGGCGGGCGTTGGCGTCGGGGGTGATGTGGGCTTCCAGCCAGCCGGGGCCGCCCTGCCGTCCGGGCTGGACGGCGACCGGGGAGAGCGACACGTCCGTTTCGTGGACGCCGAAGGCGGCGGCGACGTCGGCCTCCGACAGGCCGCTGATGGGCCGTCCGGTCTCCAGCGCGCGCAGCAGGATGGTGAGGTCGTTGCGCATCGCGGGGTGCCGGGTGGCGCTGACGATGTGGGTGCGGGCGGGCATCCCGGCGCGTTCCCACAGTGTCCGGGCCTGGCGGGTGAGCGGGGCGGCGTCGTCCGGCCGGGTCCGGGCCGGTGCGGGGGTGGGCTGCAGTTGCGGGGTGGGGACGGCGAGAGCGGGGCGGTGGTGGCGGCGGGCGTGCCGGGAGAACGGCAGGATCAGGGAGCCGGCTGCCGCCCATCCTGCGGCGAGGAGGGCGTCCACCGCCCACGGGCCCCAGCCGGTGGTGTAGGTGGCGGCGACGTCGACCGCGGCCGCGAAGACGAGGGGGGACCAGCGCAGGATTTTGCGTCCGGCGCCGGTCTCCTCACTTCTGGCGGCCAGGATCCAGCCGCCGATTCCAGCGATGCCGGCCAGCTGCACGACCTGGTTGACGGGGCTGTCGGGGGAGAGGTTCGGGGCCACGGCCAGAGCAGGTGCGGTCAGGGTGTAGGCCAGGCGTTCGAGGACGACACTGCGCGGCGTGGACACGGAAGTTTGCTCCTTCGGGAACGGCAGCGGGCGGCCCCGCAGGTGCGGGGCCGCCCGAAGGGGGGACTGGGGGTCAGCTGGCGAGGAAGCCCGGCTTCGGGGTCCTCTCGGGGCGGTTGGAGCGGATGTCGTCCAGCGCGCCGTACCGCTGTGCGTGGGTGCGCCTGGCCTGGTGGGTGAGGTCGGCGGTTTCCTGCGCGGTGTCGTGGAGCGTGCGGAGCTGGGTGGCGGCGCCGTTCAGGGCGGCGGCCACGTGGTGGGTCAGGTCCACGAACTTCCTGTCGAGCTCGGCGCGGTCGATGTCCTCAGCGACGCGCTCCGTGCGGTCGGCGTTGGCCCGCATGTCGCGGCGCAGATACTCGAGGTCGACTGCGGCATTGGTCATGGCCGTGCTGAGCATCTTCAGCTTGGCCTGGACGGCCTTGTAGCGGTTGTCGGCGCCGGCCGGCGCGGGCGCCGCGCTGCCGTCGCGAGGTGCGAGGTCGCTCATGAGCGGCTTCTTTCGGGGCTAGTCGTGGTGGGCGGCGGCCGACGCGTGGGTCAGGCCGGCTTCTTCCTTGGCGGCCATGTCCTGGCCGTAGACGCGGGCGACTTCGGCGGCCGCGAGCCTGGCGGCCTCCTTGGCGGTGTCGCAGTCCTGGGCGCACCGCGTTGCCTGGAGCTTCATCCGGCCTGCGGCGTCGGCGAGGTCCGTGATCAGTTCGGTGACCTGGGTGTCGATGTTGTGGTCTCCGACCAGGTCGGCGGCCATGTCGCGTAGGACGTCGGCGACCTTGCCGAGCGTGTGCGCCAGGGCCTCGGCCTGCTCCTGGTGCGCGGCGGCGAGAAGGGCGCTGTTGGCCATCGCCATCAGGTACTCGTCGAACGTGATGTCCGCGCGGTGCTGGGTGGGCAGGCTGCCCTGCCGGGACGCCGCAGCGACCTGTGCGCCCTGTGCGTCGCTCACACTGTTCTCCTTGCCGATGGGTCGGGTCGTGCCGGGCCGCTGGGTGTGCGGCTCCGGGGCGGGCGGCAGGCCGCCGGCCCCGGTGGTGACGGGCGGCGGGCTCGCCGTGGCCCGCCGCCCGGGCCGCTCCTCCGGGTCGTCGGGGTCGTCGGGGTCGTCGACGATGACCGCGTCCGGGTAGTCCTCCTCTTGACCGTCCGCGTTGGGGCGCTTGGGGCGGGTTGGGCGGTCGGGCCACTCGACGGTGGGCGTCTGGTCTTCCGGCCTGAACCGGCTGTCCGTGGACCGGCCCCGGCGTCCGGTGCGTCCTGTACGCCAGTGACCACGGGTACGGCCGCCCTTTCGGGCGCCGCCCCGCTTGCCAGCCCTCGAGTTGCGGTCACCGGGGCCGCTCGTGGGCGCGTCTTTGGCCTTGCTGCCCCGGTCCTTGGACGGGTTCACCTTCTCCGAGCCGCCCGCCGTGCCGCCCGATTCGGACGGCTTGGCCTTGCCGGAACCGTCGGACGTCCCGGGGCCGGGCCCGGTGTCGGCCTTCGCTGCGCCGTCCGTGCCGGATCGCCGTTTGTTCCAGCGCCGTTTGTTCCAGCGCCGCTGGGCTTCCTGCGTGACGGCCGTGCCCAAGGTGGTACGGCCCGGGCCGCGGTCCGCCGCTGCCTCCCGCTTCGCCCTTTTCGCGGCCGTCCGCTCGGCCTTCGCCGCGCGGCGTTCCTCCCGGGCGGTCTGCCGGTTGGCGCGCGCCTGGTCGCGGTCCTTGGTGCGGTCGGCGACGCCGGCGGCGTGACCGTCACTGCGCCGCTGCTGCCGGGCAGCCTGGCGGGCAGCAGCCCGCTCCTGACGGCCGCGGGTCCGCTCCGCGAAGGCGCTGGACGCCGGCCCGCGGCCCGCCCCGCCACCGCCACCCTTACCGGATCCTCCAGAACCCTTCTGCGGGCTTTTCGGACCCCCGCCCGCCCCGTTGCGCCCGGAACCTGCTGAACGGTCGCTGGAGGAGCGGCGAGGGCTTTTCTTGGAGCCTTTGCCGCCCTCGCCGGGGCTGGGTGATCCGGTCCCGGAACGCCCCTGCGGGCCGCCGGAAAGAGATCCACTGCGCGACGCTCCAGGCCGGTTCGGCCCAGGCGCCGAGTTGTTCCGGGACGGACCGCCGCCGCCCCGCCAGGTCCCGCCTCCACCGCCGGCTTTGGAGCGGCCTTTGTCCGCTCCCAGACCGGAACCAGAGGACCGCGTGCGGTCGGTGTCGGCCTTTCCTCCCGCCGCCTTGTCGCCCTTCGCTTTCAGCATCGCCCGACGGAGTTTTCCGTTCTGCTCCATCATCGCGACTTCCTGCGCGGTCCGGGCCTCCAGCAAGGCAGCTTTCCGCGCTATTTCAGCTTCACGGAAAGGAGCCTCGTCTTCGCGTCGGCCCCGCGCCAATTCGAGCCGGAATTCCAGCCAGTCGCCGAGACGGTCCGCGAGAGACCGAGGCTGAACGTATTCGCCATCCTCGTATTCGCCGTCCTCCTCACCTCTTTCGGGCGCCGGGACCCCGTCCGAGCGCAGTGCCATCTGAGGGTCCGGGGCGGATGGAATCGGCGGCAATTCCATGGTCGTCTCTTCCGGTGATTCCGGTGATTCCGGTGATTCCGGTGATTCCGGTGATTCCGGCGTGGCGCTGGTGTCGCGCGGCGGAATCGTGTCGGCGAACGACGGGATCGGTGGCGGCACATACGAGGAATCACCGCTCCAGGGCCCGCGGACCAGGGTCCCGCTGCTGTCCTCTTCGGACACGATGTACCTCCCTCCAGGACTTGACAGACTGTGAGTCTCGCGTGCACGCGTGCACGGGCACGTGTGCGCGCTTTACGCGCGCGAGACCCCGCCGGAGCCCGACGGGGCCTTCGATGGTGACGTTCAGTGACGCGGAGGGTTCTGCTCCAGGACCTGCTGCGCGTACTGCATGAGCTGGTTCCACAGTCGCGCGTCGCCCGCCGCCCGCTTGTCCATGGCCAGCATGAACAGGCGGCAGACCTGCGTGAATCCGGAATAGACATCGCTGCGACCGGCTTTGATGTCCTTGCTGACCCGGGAGCGAGTAAGGCGGAGCCAGAATTCCATCCGGCCCTTCTCGCCGCGAGATTCGACGGCCTTGCGTTCCTCGCCTTGCAGCCATTCCAGCCGCTTCTGAGCCGACATTTCTGCACTGCTGAGAGGGCGCGTCACGCCGACTCCCGGTTACCCAGGTCGAAAATCGACGTAGGGCCAGCATAGTCGGGATTCTGCCGCTGCGCATTCTGCTGCGACGGATCCTGCCGGGCGGCCTGGAGCGGCGGAGTGTTCTTCCGCCGCCTTTCCAGCTCCTTTTCCCGACGCTTGCGGGCCGTATTCGCCACCGCCTCATCGTGAGCCCGGCGCTTGAACGCGGTCTTTTCCAGCCCCTTGGTCACGGACTCGACATGCTTGAGTACGTCGTGGAGGGCCTTTTCCACCGGCCGTGCGCGGAGCCAGGCATCGTAGAAACGGTCCCCCTCCACGTGCGTGCCCCGGCAGTGGATGCGGGTCTCGATGGCGAGGGTCTCCAGGTTCCTGCCGATGTCCTCCAGGACGCGCAGCACGCCGGCCATGTACTGGGCGGTCGCCTCCGGGTTCTGCGCCACGTCGCGCAGAGGTGCGTGATGGGGGTTGTTGCTGTTCACAGCGGGTTCCCTCCTGCTGTACTTGGGGTGCTGTCGACTGTCTTCCGGCAGTCGCAGCGAAGGCCAGCCCACGTCGACTGGGCTGGCCTTCACTGGTGATGCCGGCCGAGGCGGTCAGGGCTGGTAGCCCTCGCGGAGCAGCTCGGCTGCCTCCTGGCGGTACTTCGAAGCGGTGTCGGTGGAGGACACCGCCAGCTCACGCTGGATGTCGGCGAGCAGCACCTGGTCGGGCTCGCCGCCGGCTGTGAGGATCATCCGGGCGACCCGGCGGACTGCCCGCTCGCGCGGAGTGAGCTTCGCGGCATCCTCTATTTCGACCGCGCGCCGCTCGATTTCGGCGGCGGCCAGCCGCTTTTCGGCAGCGGCCTTCTCAGCTTCGGCCTCACGCTGCCGGGCTTCCTGTGTGCGGGCGTCGGCGGCTGCCTGCCGCTCGGCTTCCTCCGCCGCGCGCCGCTCGGCTTCGGCCGCGCGGCGGCGGGCTTCGGCAGCGGCCTCCTCGGTTTCGGCGGCGGCCTGGTCTACTTCGGCGGCACGCCTGCGGGCCTCCGCGGTCCTGGCCGTCTCGATCGCCTGGTCCTCCGCCGCGGCGACCCGGTCGGCCTCCGCCGCTTCCTTCCGCTTCTCGGCTGCCTGGCGCTCCAGCTCCGCCGCGCGGACATCCGCAGCCGCCTGCGCCTCGCGCTCCTGGGCCTCCTTGCGCAGCGCCTCGGCCTCCCGGGCGCGGGCCTCCGCGACCAGGGCCGTCTCCATCGCCTGTTCCTCCAGCTCGGCGGCCCGCTCAGCGGCGCTTGCCTGGGCACGGGCGCGGGCTCGGGCTTCGGCTTTCTGGCCGTCCACCCGGGCGCGGACGGCCTCCAGCTCGCCGTCGGCCTCGAGCTCCTCGGCCTCCGCCTTCTTCTGCGCGACCTTCCGGCGTGTCTCCGCGTCCAGGCGCCGGCGCTCCGCCTCCTCCTTTCGCTTCTCCGCTTCGCGTTCCTGCTGTTCAGGCAGCGCGAGGGCCTCGGAGACGGTGTAGCCGTAGGCCGCCATCTTCATCGGCAGCTTCTCGTCGTCGCTCGCCTTGCTCAGGTCGCCGTGGTACTTGCGCTTGAGCCACTGCTCGTAGCCGGTGAGCTCCTGCTGGCGGCGGATCATCTCCGGGTAGGAGGCGATCCCGTGCAGCCGCATCCGGCGGTAGAACCGCGGCGTGGCGACGGGGGAGAGGATCCAGCGGTGCAGCGGGATGCGGTCGGTGGCCGTCCCCGCTTCGAGCTGGGTCTTCTTGATGAACAGGCGCCGGGCGGCCTCCACGCCGATCACGAACAGGAACGGCATGACGCCGTGGCTGGCCGCCTGGACCGGGTCATCGGTGATCTGACCCTGCGAGGAGGCGTTGAACCAGATCGTCGCAGCCGTCATGGCGTGCGCGGCCAGCCGCAGCACCGGCCACGGGGTGTCCTTGCGGATCAGGTACAGGTCCAGGGCGAGGAACGCGATGATCGACGCGTCCACGCCGACCGGAAACCAGGGCGCGAGTTCCCGGCTGAATCCCCAGCTCAGCGCCACCTTGGCGAGGGTGCTGTAGGACATCGCGAAGCCGATGATCCCGACCAGGGTCCCGCCGATCGCAGCGGCGAACGACAGGGCGGTCGTCAGCCCGTCACGGCCCGGCTTGATCGTCTTCCGCTTCGGCGTTTGCGAAACACTCCAGGGCCTTTCCGAAGCCTTCTCCGGTGCACTCGAAGCGGGGCCCGGCGGGTGCGAAGCGGGAATGTCGGCGGCCGCCTTCTGCGGCACTTCAGTGATCGTCATCAGGCTCTCCGGGAGGGTCATTCAGGACGGGGGCGAAACGGTCGGGAGCTGCTCCCGAAACGCGGCGGGGCGTTCCCGAAGCAGCAGTCAGCACGGAGGAGTTGCTGGCGAAACGGACACCGGCTCTCTCCGGCCCGGGCGTACGAAAGGACCGGCCACCCGGGGGATGGGCGGCCGGTCTGGTGGGCGGGCTCGAAACTGCGTGCCACTCCTGCCGGATGGGAGCGAAGCCGGGTGGGGACCGCGGTGACCGGTGACTGGTCACTCACTGCTCTGGGCCGGGGGCGGCGGACAGCGATCGTGGGTCAGTCGCACGGGACGGGCAGCACGGGGACGCCTTGGGCGAAGTGCTGGCGGATCCAGGCGACAGCGGCCGGGGTCATCGCCCCGGTGTCCGGCCCGGTCAACGGCGCGGTGTCGATGTCGGCCATCGCGTCGGCCGGCGGCAGCAGCCGCATGTAGTCGGGGTCGATTCCGGTAACACAGCTGTTGCTGCTCAGCTCGATCAGGTCGTACACGGCTTTGCCGGTGCCGCCGTGCTGCCAAGCCTGGTGTACCCGGCCCACGAAGGTGTGGTCGGACTCGCCGAGCCAGAACCGCTTAGCGTCCCGGTACAGGACGAAGTCACCCTCGGCATAGACGGTCTGCGACGGGACGGCCTGGGTGTGAAGCGGCTGGGTCACGTCTTCTCCTCACTCGCGCGTACCGGCACGAGGCCGGTGGGGCCGGGCTGTCCGGCTCCCCGTCACCGCCCGACCCGGCCGCCACGGTGGTGGGCGGTTGGGTCGGGCGGATCAGGCAACCGTCAGACCGCGGCGAGGGGGCGGTGCGGGTCGACGACCCCACCGTCGGGAAGTAGCTCGCCGGTGTCCTCGAAGAGGAGGACCTCGTTACACAGCAGGCTCCAGCCCTGCTCCGGGCGGCGGGCCACGACCTGGGCGGCCTCCCGGTCAGGACTGTCGGCGGTCGGGCACTTGGGGGTGTGGGTGCATAGCGCGGCCGGCAGTCGGCTCCGCGTGCTCGAGGAGTTGGACTGGGTGCTGCCTTCCATGAGTCCTCCTGTAGGGGAAGAGTGAGCCCGCGACCCTCCCGGGCCGGAGACGTGCCAAAGGCCGGCCGGGGTGCGGCCGACCGGTGTGGGTGGTGCTGGAGCATGGGCGGGAAGCCGGCCGACGCTTCGGCCGGAGGGAGCGGTCAGGCCGCGTTGCGGGCCCGCTTGCGGGCGGCGCGGCGCTTCATGGCCCGGCGCTCGTCCTCGCTGAGCCCGCCCCAGACGCCGAAGTCGTCGCCGTTCTCCAGCGCCCACTGCAGGCAGGTCTCCATCACGGGGCACCGGCGGCACACCGCCTTGGCCTCCTCGATCTGCAGCAGTGCCGGGCCGGTGTTGCCGATGGGGAAGAACAGCTCCGGGTCTTCCTCCCGGCAGGCGCCGCGCTCCCTCCAGTCGCTCGGCTGGCCGACGGAGGGGGCGTAGCGGGTGCGTACGATAGAGCGGCTCATATGGTCCTCCGGTCAAATCCGTTGGGTACGAGACAGGCCCCAGGGCGGCATCCCTGGGGCCTGTTGCTGTGACGTCTCGTGTTCAGTGCGGTGCTTGCGGGTGCGGGCGGGCCGGCTCCGGGTTCTGGGCGCGGCCGTCACGCTCGTGCGGAGTCGGCCTCACCGGGAGCGGCGGCCGCTCTTTCATGACCGGCGTCCGCCTCGCACCGCCTGCCCGGCCGTTACCGGACAGGCGGTAGCCGAGGTTCTGGCAAGCGGAGCAGGTCCAGAAGGTGACGCCGAAGTAGCCACCGCAGATGTCGCACTGCTGGCCGGAGCCGCCGTACGGCGCCAGGCTCCTGCGGTGCGGCAGGACCACCCGGAACGAAAGACTGTCGGTCTCGTCCCGCTCGGGACCGCGCCGGTCGTCCTCGCTCTCCAGATCCTCGATGAGCCCGGCGGTCACTACGGTGCCGGGTCGTGCCATGCTGTCGATCACAGGGACTCCTCGAAAGTGCCTGTACCAGACAGCCCCGGAGCTCTCACCTTCCGGGGCTGTCGCCATCTCGGCTGCTCGGACAAGCAACCGCGGCCGCCGCCGCCCCGGTTCGGGGTGGCGGCCACCGCGGTGGCTGGTCAGGCTGCCGTCCGATAGCTGCCCGTATCGGGGGGCGGACCGGATCAGGTAGTCGGACGTCGTCCAGACCGACCCAACCGGGTACGGCTGGCCGTCGGGCCGGAGCGTGTCGCGCACGATCACCGCCCAGCGGGCGCTGCTCCAGCACAGGAGAGCAGCCGCCTCCGCGGGATCGGTGATTAAGGCCAGGACCTCGAAGCGGCCGTCCGTGTTCTGGTAGATCGCGCCTGGGCGGCGAGGGCCGATCTCTTCCTCATTGTCCGATGTTCGGAAGGGGAGGGGACGCATGGTGGTTAGTCCTTTCGGTGCCCTGCGACAAGGAGCCCAGGGGCAGCCCCTGGGCCTCGCCAATTCCGGGTCCCACACGGCAGCGGGGCAGTGCGTCCTGTGCGCTCCCGTGCGGCCGCCCCGGGAGAAGCGGGCGGCCGCACGGGGCAGCGCAGGACGCGGTCAGGCACCGATCCGGTGGGCCTCCGCTTCCAGGTCTCGGATTCGGTCGGCGAGCTCCCGGCGCTCGCCCGGGAAAGATGAGGGCTGGACAGTCGTCGGCGCGCTGCCTTCAGTTGGTCGTTGACGCGCTGCTGCGGCGTACGGGGGTCGGTCGGCACGGGCATGGAATTCCTCCTCGATCGTCGGCCGGGGCGGCTCTGGTACGAACAGCCACGGCCCCGGCCTCCCCGATTGCTCGGGATGGTCGGGGCCGTGGTAGCTCGTGCGTGTGCTCAGCGCACCGGGGGCTCGGGGCGCAGTGTGGTGAGAGGGACAGCGGGGCCTTCCGTCGGGGAGTCTCCGGCGGGCAGCTGCCTGCGCTGGGCATCTGCGGCCTCCACCGTCGAGAGAACGGCGGCCCACTGCGACACGCGCATCTTGGGGTCCGTGTACCGGCGATCGAACCGCCGCCGCTCCCGGGCGAAGGCTTCGCGTACGGCCCGGCGCTTGGGCTCTTGGCGGAGTAGACGGAGGAAGGTGACGGCTAAGCGCTCGCCGTGGTGGCATGGAAGCGGTTGACCGTCGCGGCCGGTGGTTCCGCTCTCCCTGGCCGGACGATGCTGAAACGCCTGCCCACAGGCACGGCACTGCTGCTGGTGCCGTCGGAACGCTTGGCGGACTGTCTCTGCGCTGAGAGGGACGGGCTTGATCTGACTGACGGCCGGCAGCCGGGTCGTCTTCGGCTTGGGCAGCACCTTGGTCGCGCGGCGGGATGCGGTGGTCGGGACCGCTTCGGTCAGTCGCCTGCGCCACTCGGCGACCGTGACGTCGATGACGACTCGACGGTTGGTGCCGGGGGTGCATCGGCGTGGATTCGCGGTGCCGGCGGGCTCGGTGTGATGAGGGACCAATTTCTGGTTGCTGCCCTGCATACCCGTGATCGGACACCAGGTCCGGCAGTCAGGGCAGACCAAGCTCTCCTTGCCGGAGGACAGGTCGATCTGGTTGGGCTTGAGGGCCGAAACGGCGATCGGCGGGCGGTTGTTGACGTGCGGCGTACGGGTCTTCCGACGGCGCTTGCTGGCTTTCGGCATCGCGGGCGTCGCGGTCACGAGGGCTCCTTGCATGGGAATGAAGACGGGGCTCGGTGCTCTCTCCGCCCGCCAGGCCGCACAGGACAGTCCGGCGGCCTGAAGGACGGACAGCGCATCTGCACTGCTCAAAGCTGCAGTCGCCAGGTCGGGGGATTTGGTGGAGCCATCGACCCCGGCCACCCCGGCGAAGTGGGGTACCTCGTTAACGAGGTGTCCAAAGTAGACCAAACCTCGTTAGTGATGTCAAGTGTTTCGTTAACGAACCAAGAGACTCTCATTTGAATCAAGGCGCCCCCTCCGACGCCTCGATAGCAGCGGGCCTAGGATCGCTAACGAGGTAGGGAGAGGCATGGCGAGTGAGACGAGCCCACAGCGGCCGAAGTACCAACGGATTGCCGATGACCTGAAGGCGGCGATCGAGTCAGGCCAGTACGGCCCGGGAGAGCGCCTACCTGGTGAATCGGCCCTGGCGGAGCAGTACGGCGTCGCTGTGCTCACCGCGCGCCAGGCGCTGAAGATCCTTCGGACTGAGGGTCTGGTGGAGACGAAGAAGGGAGCTGGCGCGCGCGTTCTCTCGTTCCGTCCGATCCGCCGCCACGGCATTCAGCGACTTGCCCGCGCACAGTGGGGCGCAGGCAAGTCGATCTGGTCCGCTGACGAGGAAAGGCCTGTGACAATCGACGTTCGCGTCGACACGGTTGTGGCGCCAGATCACATCGCACGGATGCTTGATCTCGAAGACGGTGAAACCGTGTGTGCCCGCTCGCGGCGCTTCGTCCTGGAGGAGCGGCCTGTCATGCTTGCCACCTCGTACCTGCCATCGAAGCTGGTCGACGGCACTGCTATCACTCGCATCGACACCGGTGAGGGAGGCACATACGCCCGCCTCGCCGAGATCGGCCACGTGCCAGCCCACTTCCGGGAGGAGATCCGGTGCCGCCTTCCCACCGCCGAAGAAGCCCGAGGCTTGGAGCTGCCCCTGGGGCGGCCAGTAATCAAGCTTTGCCGAACCGCTTTTAACCAGGACGGCCTCGCAGTCGAGGTCAACGAGATGACCCTCGACTCCGCGGCATATGTCCTTGAGTACGACTTCGACGCGGGATCCGGCTCGGCCCACGCCAAGTGATGACCTCCAGCGAGCTCGCAGCTGACACGGGGAGTCATGCACGGCGCTCACCGGTCCTGCTTCCTGGAAGGCACCAACAGGGCCTTCAAGATCAAGCCGGTAACGCTGGTGCTGGCCACGGTAATCGCGATGTCGCGGATCACTATGAGGAGCACCGATACGACCAGGCCGCTGGTCAAGACGAGCGTGACACGCACGGCTAAGGTGCCGAGGGGCCGGCCCCGCGGCCCTGGCCCTGTGAGGCACCGCCTTGCGCAGGCACACGGGTGGGCGTGGCTCGCTTGAGTCTGAGAGGTGGTGAAGTCGATTGGCCTCCCATGTGCATCCAACACTGCGTCTCCCTCCGTGAGACTGAAAGCGATGCGAACTCGTCGATCACCAGCGTCTGATGGGGGAGCATGACCACACGAGGTCCCTCAGCGGCCCGGTCCGGGACCTGGACCGGACATGAACCGGACCAGAGGGGGACCAGGCCGTATGCCCTGCTGATTTGCAGTCGTCGCCGCATGACACTGAAGTCCGCAGAGCACGATTTCGTGACTCGGGAGGAGCGGTGGCCGGAAGCGCCCATCAGCGAGATCCGCGCACCACGTTGGAGTTCCTGCTGCGGGAGCAGCCGAAGACGTACGACGAAGTAGCTCGCGACTTCGCTCGTCTTGCTGAGGAGCTAGGGGAGGACGTCACCCTCAGCGTCCGGCATCTTCGGCGGCTCGCGAGCGGCGAGCGCACCAACACCACCCCGGTTATGCGTCGCGTCCTGCAGGTCATGTTCGGCAGGCCGCTGGAGGAACTTCTGGCTCCGTGGGACGGGGTCCTTCTTTCGGTCACTGCCGGATCCAGTGGGTTAGTCGTTGCCACCGACCGACCCAACGCGGACAAGGAGCTCATTGAGATGGCAGCGCGACGCGCGAAGAGTTTTGCCCTCACAGCAGGTCAGACCGATCTCACCACCGATCTGCTGGAGCAGGTGCACGAGGACGTGCAGCGGCTGGCCACCGACTATCCGCAGAAGCCGCTAACCGAGCTGCTACCCGATTTGTTCACCACCCAGGACACCCTTTTCACCCTGCTTGAACAGCAGCGTCGACCAAGCCAAGCTCGTCAGCTCTACTTCCTCGCCGGTGTCACAGGCGGGCTGCTGGCGAAGGCGTCGCATGACCTCGCAGACCCGTACGCGGCGCTCACCCAGGCCCGGACGGCGTTTGTCTGCGCGGACAACGCGGACCACAACGGCCTCCGCGCGTGGATCCGCGGCATCCAGTCGCTGGTTTCGTACTGGGCCGGTCGTACCCGTGAGTCCGTCAAGTACGCCCAATCCGGTGCAGAGTTCACCACGAACAGCACAGCCAGCGTGTGGCTGCCGGTCAGTGAAGCCCGGGCCTGGGCTGCGCTCGGCAACGCTAATGCGGCCCGGGCCGCCATCGAGCGTGCCGAGGCCGCATGGAATTCTGTGCAGGAGGACGAGGTCGACGAACTGGGCGGACTCTGCACGTTCGGCCGAACCCGGCAGATCTACTACGCGGCCGAAGCCCTCTCTTGGCTACCGTCCCAGAACACGGCCGCGGCGGACTACGCAGCCCGGGCAGTAGATGCCTACGAGGACACCAGTTCGCCGGAATGGGCGTTCGGGGACCAGTCCGGCTCACGCAGCGCCCTAGCCATCACCCGGATCCGGGCGGGCGAGCTGGAAGGCGCCGCAGAGGCGCTCGCGCCCATGCTCGAGCTCGCTCCGGAGCAGCGGATCAACGGCATCGTCCACTGCGCTCAGCGAGTCCACCGGGTGCTGGGCGAGTCACCGCTCGCTGAAGCCGGCGGGGAACTCCAGGAGCAGATCGAGGCCTTCACCCGTACGCCGCTCAAGTCCCTCCCCAGCTAGGAGTTCACCGTTGACGTACCCGATCCGCATCGTCGGCGACCAGGTCGTTCTGCGGGAGTTCACCCTTGATGACGTTGACGACGTCCTGGCGATCATCGGCGACGATGCCGTCACGACGTGGCTCAGCTTCGACAGCCGCGACCGTGCTCAGGCCGTCGCCATGCTCGAGGGCACGATCGAGCGCACTCAGCAGGAGCCTCGGACCGAGTTCTACCTCGGGGTGACCAAGCGTGGCGACGACCGCGTGATCGGATTTGCCCGGCTCGGGCTCGGTGGCGTCCAGGCCGGGAAGCTGGGCTACGCCACGGCAGAGAAGGAGTGGGGCCGCGGCTACGCCACGGACGCGGCCCGCACTCTGATCACGTACGCCTTCACGGAACTCGGTCTCCACCGGATCACCGCCGCGATCGGTCCGGACAACGCCGCCTCAATCGCCGTCGTGCAGCAACTCGGATTCACCCGCGAGGGTGTACTAAGGGATCACGTTTTTACGAACGGCGCGTGGCGCGACAGCGTGCTCTACTCCGTGCTCGCCCACGAATGGGATGCGCATGAGAACACCTCTCGGGTGCGGACAGCCCAGGACGCTCTTCGAGACGGAAATCCCTGACGGCCATGAGGGCTTGATTAGTTCCCGTTGGCAGCGAACGGGGCTACAAGGTGATCCGGCGCGGGGCTGCCATGAACAGTCGGCTGGAGGGCGTGGAGGGCAGCTTGAAGCGTGTTCGAGTCCCGGTTCCAGCGTTTCGGAGCGATCAGTTTCAGCCGTGGCGCGTCGGCCGGGGGCATGACCTGGCTCTTGCAGTCGATGACGGGAACGAGACCGAGGTTGTGGGTGAAGAGCAGCACAGGCTTCTGGGCCACCAGCGAGCGGAGTTCGAGGCGCGCAACGGGGCCGAGGACGTGAACTCGGCTGCCGAGGCGTTTAGGCTTCCCGATGACGACGAGGCCATCGAGTCGGCTGGCGAGCGTGTCCCAGTCGTACAGGGATTCCGCGAAGGCGGAGCGGTAGTGCAGCAGCTCGACGCCATCGGGCAGGCCTTCCGTGATGCGCTTGAGCCAGCGCTGCCAGTTGGTGCCGCTGACAGTCTTGGGCGCGGCGCTGACGTAGACGCGGACCGGATGGTCGGGGCGGCGCTCTACGGCGATGCGGTGCATAGCCGCGATGTAGCGGCGCTGCTGCTCTGGGCGGGCGAAGGTCTCCACGTCCAGGGGATCGTCATGCCGGGGCATCTGCGTCGCGTACATGCCGCCCATGATGCCTGTACAGTGCCTCGACTGTGGAGCGGTACCGGTGACCACCACGTTCTGGCGCTCCGTCAAGGAGGAGACGCCTACCGGCGACACGAGCCATACCAGGGTGCCGGTGTGGGATCTCAAGGGAGTAGCGTGTCCCTGAATAAGATCCATACAGGCATGGCTAAGCCCCGCGAGGTGGTGCTCCGGGGCACGGCCGCAGACCTATCTAGGGAAGGTCTCGACATGGTTCAGGGTACCCGTACCCTCCGACAGGCACACGCCAAGGCACCCACTGCGGCAGCGACGGCTCATACGTCGCTCCGGCTGGGTGCCTCCTTTGTCTCCCCGCACAAGTCCGCGTGCGGGCGCACCTCTGCCCCGGAAGGGGGCGAGATGGTGTAGTCGCGATGGCGGCACCCGCTGAGCGGGTCGTCAAGCCGCCGGGACGCCCGGCCACCCAGGTGATTACCAGTCACCTCGGCTGATGGCGTCCCATCTGCCACCGGAAGGGCGTAGCAGGCCCTCCCGAAGGATCTGTCCGGTCCGGCTAGCAGCCGGCCGAACAGTTCGATCTTGGTTCTCCCCGAACCAACGAAGCGCCAAAGCGGCCTTCGTCATGCCCTCTCCCACGCAGTGAGAAGGACAGGACTCATGTTGCAGCATTGCGCTGCCTTTTGTCAGCCCACCCATGCCCGGTTGGCGTATTTTGTGGCGTCTCCCTGGTCACAGTTCTCTCCGCAACAGGTGTCTGAGCTGTGGCAGTGGAACGGCGCGGCCCCTCTGGGGCGGTCTTCCGAGGTTTCCTCGTGAACGCCGTGGCGGCTACGGGCGCCGGAGCGGTTCCTGCGCAGCGCGGTCCGGCGCCGGTCTGCGGGCCGGGTAATCCGCTGGCTTTGGGCCGGGATGCCCGTGCCCGTTTGGGTGGTGCGGTGCGCACGCTGCTGGACGTTGCCGGCTCGGACGGTGTGACGGACTCGGTGCGGTTGGCGGTCGTGGTGTTGGCGGCGCGGACGCCGTCGGCGTCGGGTGTGGTGGAGATTCGCACCGGCGAGCTGGGCCGGTGGCTGGGGCTGTCGGCCTCCTACGTCGCCTCGCGCGTTGTCCCCGCGCTACGCCGATCCGGCGTTGTCGCCGTCGATACGGCAGTGGGGGAGTTCGGCCAGGACGTCGGGCTGGCGTGCCGGGTGCTGCCGCTGTGGCAGGCCCGGAGGACTGTCGGGCACCCCTTGTGTCTGCGCCGCACGGAGCTGGCGACGCTGCTGCGGCTTGTGGAGGCGGTGATGGCACCGGGCTGGAGGCACCGGGATGGCCGAGTGACGCCGGCCGGGCTGCTCGGGTCACGTACAGGCCGCGGGGCGGCGACGGACCGTCTGGCACTGTTGCTACTGGTGCTGGAGGCGCGGGAGACAGGCTGGGTGCGGCAGTGCGGCGGTCCGGTGGACACCAAGCGCGGCCGCGCGGCCGGGACCGTGGCCCGGCTGCTGGGCTGCACCGCGTCGGCGGGAGAGCGGGTGCTGGACCGTCTGGAGACCCGGGGCCTGGTGCGGCGGGCGCGGGTGCGGACGGCGTCTGGGCTCGCGCACCGGACGCGGCTGGTGGTGCCCGCGGTCGCCGCCGCACACGGCCACCGCGGTCTCGGCGCTGTCACGGGAGGCGGTGCGGTGGCGTCAAATCCCGCGTTTTCAGAGCCCGATGGTACGGCAGGGCCTGTTGAGACGCCGGAGCCGGCTCCGGATTCGCAGGTCAGCGGCGTGCCGGTGGCGGCCGGTCCAGACGGGGCAGACCCCGACGCTACGGCAGCCCTTCACACTCACCACCCTGCTGGGGGTTCCCCTGTCTCCTCTGTTGCTCTCTCTGGTGGGTTTTCCGGCGAAGGCCGTGGAGGGTCCGGTGTTCTGCCGGACCGCGCGTGCGCGCGCGAGGACCAAGCCGCCGGTCGTCGGGGCACGGCCGGGCCAGCAGCACCACCGGTGGCCAGTGTCGGCCCGCTGCGCGGGGAAAAGCCGCAGAAATCCCCGGTCGACGAACCAGGCCAGCGGCCCCCCGCTCGGCCTCAGCCCGGCCGGTGCGGCGAGATTCGGAGGGTCGGCCTGCCGGCGGATCTTCGTCTGCGCGTCGCCCTGATCCCGGTAGCGGGACTGTGGGCACAGCTGAACCGCTGGCAGCAGCACCAGGTCGAACGGGCAGCAGCCGGGGAGCTGACCCGGCTGGCAGGGGTGCTGGCACGGCCAGAAACCGCTTCGCAACTGCTCGCCGACCGGCTCACGGACCGGTTGGGGGAAACCGGCGGCGAGGCGCTGGTGAGGAGCCCGTTCGGCTGGCTGATCCACCGCGGCCTCGTGCAGCGTCCGGCCTGCTCTGACCCCCGGTGCGACGACGGGATCCGGCTGGACACCGGCGCAGAGTGCGACACCTGCGGAAACATGATCCACATCCGGCGCGCTGAGCGGGCCCGGATCGCGGCGCAGGTGGAAGCTCAACTGCCTGGCCTGGGCGTGCTCGAGCACCGCCAGGTTCTCGAGGAACGGCTCCGGGAGCAGGCCGCCATCAAGGCGGAGGCCTTCGCCCGGCGGCGTGAGCACGCCATCGCGGAACAAGCCCGTCGCGATGCCGCCCGAGTGGCCGCCCGGGAACGGGCGGAGCGCGAGCGCCGGGCCGCGGCCGCCGCCGAGGCGGCCCGGCAAGGACTGTCGTGCCAGGACTGCGGCCGCAGCCGATCGGCCGGACTGTGCGAGGCGTGCGGCTACCGGCGCCGGACCGAAGCCCTGATCGTCGAAGCCGGCCACGTCGCCGCCACCTGGACCGCCGACCTCAACGACGCCAAGGACGTGGCCGCCGTAGCCGCCGGCGTGCGGGCCACGATGGAAGCCGAGATCGCAACTGCCCGCGAGAAGTTCCTGCGGATGGCGGGCCCTGCCGACCTGGACGCAGACCCGAGCGGGACCGCGGCCGTGCTCGCCTTCGGCGCCCTACAGACCACCCAGCAGGCAGCCCTCGAGTACCGCCGCTGCGCCCTGGCGATGCTGAGCCGCACCGAGGAAGCCGAGGCCGAGGCCCGCCGGGCATACACGACCGAGCAAAACCGCCGCTGGTTCAGGACCAACCCCCACAGCGCGCACGCCCTCGCCGCCGCGGCCAAGGCCGCCGACGCCGCCCGGCAGCGCACCGCCCAGTACTTGCTAGACACGCGGCTGGCGCAGCTGCACGGCAGGCCCCGTCCTGAGACGGCCGGATCCGCCATGGCGGCCCTGGAAGGGGCCCGCAGCCTTCGGGCCCGTTAGTGTCCCGATATGACGACAGAGAAGCGCCACGATCTCACGGCTGTGTGCAGAGCGGCACAGAAGGGATGGGTGCTGCAGGTCGTGCAGCAGGGGAGTGCCCAGCCAGTTGCCGAACGGGAACTACACCAGTGGCCGGACTGGCCGGAGTTCCCGCCGGACGCTGCGGCGGCGGCCGGGTGCGAACTCGTCATGCTCGGCTACATGATCCGGCCCGACACCGTCACGCCCGACTCGCTGATCGGGTGGCATCGTGTTCCGAACGAGCGGGCGTGGTCGGCGACGGTTGCCACCTTCGCCGACCTGCAAGCCCACGGATCCTGAGGTTCACCGCCGACCCCCGTCCTCGTGAACATCGCCGCGCGCTCACGCGGAGAGGACACCATCCAGTCCGAGATCACCAGCGTCGAGGGCGGCTCACCTCCGCTCGCGCGGAGAGGACTCGGGAACCCACAAGCTCACGACCATGTACAACGGCTCACCTCCGCTCGCGCGGAGAGGACAAGGTGGACCCGCGCGGCTTCACCATGGCCAGCGGCTCACCTCCGCTCGCGCGGAGAGGACGACGCCCCCAACGACATGATGGGCGCGATGAGCGGCTCACCTCCGCTCGCGCGGAGAGGACGACGAGGTCCCCTCCCCCGAGCAGTCCTACCCCGGCTCACCTCCGCTCGCACGGAGAGGACTTCAGGGTAGGTGCGCGAACTTCCGCAGGCCGGCTCACCTCCGCTCGCGCGAAGAGGACGACGTATGAGCCATCGCTGCCACGGCGGGTGCCGGCTCACCTCCGCTCGCACGGAGAGCACCCGGACTCGCTCAAGGTCGCGGGAGTCAAACCGGCTCACCTCCGCTCGCGCGGAGAGGACTCCCCTCACTCCTGTGAACGGCAAAGCGGCCATCGCACGCACCTGAGGCCGTCTCGGACGGTGTCGTCATGGCTCGCCCCCGCCAGCGTGGAATCCTGTGACCTGCCGCAAGACACGTCGATGACCGAGGCCACACTTCATGTGCCTGTGCCCGCCGGCGAGCCCGCGCCGGTAGATGAGGCCTCGATGCTGTCGAGGACCTGTCCGAAAGTGATCTTTTCGTCCTGCGGTCCATAGTCGAGGGCCTTGAGCAGGGCCTTCCACCGGTGGGGCTGGTTGCCGCAGTGGGTAAGCAGAGGGGGCAGGGCGAGGTTAGGTTCGGTGACGACGTCGCCGGCGGGCAGCTGGCGTAGGTGGTGCAGGGTGTGGTGGCGGGATTTGAGGACGGCCCGGTATACCTCCCGGTCCGTCCACACGCCGTCGGTTTCGGGGGCGTCCAGCCAGGACTGTAGGACGGCGCCCGGGTCGGGGTGGTCATCGAGTTCGTCGTCAGTGAGCAGCCGGAGCACGGCTTCGGTGTCGTCGGCCGGGGCGAGGCCAGCCGCGGCGGTGTGCAGCCAGTCGGGGACGTCGTTCTGGTGGCAGATCCAGGCGAGTTCGAGCGGGTGTAGCGCGGTGAGCGCTTCGGTGACCGCGGGGCGCGGGGTGTGCGGGTTGCTGGCGAGGGCGAGCAGCGTGGCGACCCGCCGGTGCTGGTAGTTGCGCTCAAGGAGGCGGACTGGGGTGTCGAGGTCGGTGCCTTCGGTGATGCGGGCGAAGCGGGGGCTGGGCGGTGTGGAGACGACGGTGGGCTGTTCCAGCGTGGTGAGCAGGGTGCAGGCTTTGGCCAGGTGTGCGGGGTTGGCGCTGAGCTGGGCCAGGTCCTCGATGACGGTGAGGGTCTTGGGCTGGGGGTCGTCCTTGGTTGCGCGGGGCGGGGTGAGCAGGCGGCCGCGTCGTACGCATTCGTCGGCGGCCGCGTGCAGCTGGTCGGCCGCGATGTCCAGGAGGCCGGGGTTGTAGTGGACTCGTTGGGCGATGTGGTGAAGGCGGTGACGGGCGGTCACGCTGGGCTGGGGCAGGTCAGCCATCTCCGGCAGGCACAGGGCGGGCAGACAGGCCCGCAGCAGGGCGGTGTCGAGCGCCGGCTCCGGTTCGGGTGGTTCGGCCAGGCCGTCGTCCGTGTCCTGGGTGAGGTGGGAGCTGCTGGACGCCATCATGCGGCCTCGGCGTGCCTCTACTTCGGCCTGGTCCAGCAGGAGGTGCTGGACGGCTGTGCCGAGGGTGGAGTGTTCGACCAGGTCGTGCCAGCGGTCGGGGCAGGTTGCGAGGATGCGCCAGGGAGCGCCTTCGCCGAACTCGTGGGGCAGGCCAAGGTCGGCACGCTGCGCGAACTGCCATCCCTCGTGCTGCGGCTCTTGGAGTAGCCGGGCGAGCGGAGTGAGGGCGTGCTCCAGGACCGCGTTGAAGAGCGCCGGAGGTATGGGCGGGGCGGATTCGGCGTCCGGCCGGTACCGGTGGCGGTTGGGGTCCCAGTCGGTGACGACGTCCTCGAGGTTGGTGTCGTGCATGCCGGGCAGCAGGCCGATCGCGGCGTCGACCTGGTCAGGGTGGCGGGCTAGGCCGATGACCAGGCCGGGCGTCGGGCGGTGGGCGCGCAGGATTGTCGGCAGGTCGGCAGCCACCACGACGCCCTGATCGGCGAGTTCGGCGAGCTGTTTGTCGTCGGCCTGCTGAAGGAGCTGGCGGCGCAGTCCGGGGCGGGTGACGCGGCTGAGCAGGGTGGGCAGTGCGTCCGCGAGTGCCTTGGTGCGGCGTTCCTCGCCGCGGCCGTCGACGCCGTAGGGGGCGAGGGAGGTCGAGCAGAGCGCCTCGATCACCGTGGGCAGCGCCTCGTCCGGCAGTGCGTCGCTCACGGCGAGCTGCTGCCACAACCAGTACGTCCCGGCGTTCACCATGCTCTTCGGCCCTCCCCAGCGCGCTGACGCGGCGTGACCAGCCGGTCACCACCTTCCCTGGTGCGACCGTACCCGTGGCGGCTGCCCACCGGCCCGGGTTTGGCCAAGTGTCCGGCTCACCACCGCTATTGGTGGCGCCAGTGGTCATGGACCTGCTGCACGTCTGCCTCGAGCACGTCACACAGGTCGTCGTCGTTGTCGGGCAGGCCCAGGCCCAGCGCACCAGCAACCTCGCGGTACGACATGGTCATATCCGGGTCTCCCGCAGCGACCAGACAGGACAGGAGCGCCTGGTCAGTCGGCGTGGTCCGGTCGACCAGCGTCAGAACCTGGACGCGGTCCGCGGGCGTCATGCGGGGCAGCGCGGAGCCGAGTTGCTGCTCCAGGCGGTGCCAGCTGGTGGTGGTCTGCTCGCGGGCTGCCTTCTTGAGTGCCCCGCGTACGGCAGCGGCGGCGGATTCCAGCACGCTCGGAGCGAGCTCGCGGCGCGCTTGGCGCGTCTGGCGTTCCTGGGTCCGCTGCTTGGCCCGGGACATCTTCCTGATCCAGAACCTCGCCTCTTGCCGCTCACTGTCGGTTAACCAGTCACCAGCGGTGTCCACTGCTGGGGCCAGCTCTTCCGTCAGCTTCCGCTGCTCGTCAGCAGAGAGATGAAAACGCTGGTCGAGGCGCTGAAGAATGCTCCTGGTCTGGACCACGGCCGCGCGGCGTGCTCGCCGTTCCTTCCGGGCGCTGTTCGGCGCCTTCTTCGGCTCCTCCTTCTTCAGCTGCTCCTTCTCCTTCGGCGTCTTCTGGGGCCTGGGTGTTTCCTGCCGCTTGGGGCGCTTGCGCCTAGCGCGCGGCAGCGGGGGCAGGAGGAGGGGGGTGAGTACGGTCCGGCTCGAGCCGGCGGCGGGAAGGCCGTTTTGCTCGCGGAGGAAGGCGCGGGCCGCGGCCAGGACGCGCTGCTCGGAGGCGCTGGCACCGCGGCGGGTGAGCGAGGTGGCTGTGGGCAGCTGGGAGCGCACGTCGAAGGCGCGCTTTTCGGTGACCGCCCGGTCGAGTTCGGCGAACACGCGCTGCTGGTAGTCCTCGTGGCCGGTCAGCCACGTCCGGGCCTCCTGAACGGCCTGCTCAGCTTCGGCGCGGGCTGCTCCATCGAGGCTGGCGAGGAACGGGCCGCTGCCGGCGCACAGGCGCCGTACGTGCTCGACAGTCCCAGAGCGCTGCGCTGCCTCCAGACCGCGTACGAACCGGATGACACTCTCCGGCAGGGCACCGGAGCGGCGTCCCGTGTCCGTCGCCGTGCGGTCGGGAGCAGCGGCACCTTCCCGCAGGATCTGGGCGGCGGCCGGGGTGATCAGGCCGGCGTCGGTCCACACGCAGTCGGCGAGGGGGACCCATTCGGTCGAACGGGCCAGGCTCTGGGTGCCGATCCAGACTCGGCGGTCGGCCCCGTCACTCTCGCACCGCACCCGGTACACGTACGGGCAGGTGGAGAGCACGCCCGGGTCCGGCACCACGCCGGAGCCCAGGACGACCGTGCGGCCGCCTGCCCAGTCAGGCGGCACCGAGCCGTCCATATGGACACGCAGAGCGACACCCTCCTCGAGGTCCACGTCCAGCAGCGACCCGATCGGCTGCGGGAAAGCGAACCGGCCAGCCCTGCCATGCTCCAGTAGCGACTCGGACATCGCCGACTTCACATACAGATGGTCGGCACTGGACTCCCCGACTTTCGGTCGGCGGCAGGCATGCGGGGCACCGTTAGCCTGCGGAAAGTGCTGGAAATGACACTGCCGGTCGACGTACAGCTTGTGCGAGAGCTGGGCGCCGCAGCCACCCAGCAGAACCCCGCACCAGAACGTGTCGTGGGCATGCGCGCGCCGGAAGACGTCCAGTTCGATCGCCTCAGTCGGCAGCACGACCGGCACGTCCGAGTGCTCATCCCCGATCACAGCCGTCTGCACTAGCCGCGTGTCCCGCACCACGATGCCCCCAATCGCCCCAGGTTAACGATAGGTCGGCAGGCAGCGCGGCCGACAGAGAGCATGTCGGCCTTACCGCTGGGCTGTTCACGATCACCGATGACCCTGCCATGAACGGCTGGGTGGCGACGAGACGGCGCAAGGACGCGCTCTTGGTCATTTCGCGAGAGCCGGGCAGCGTGCCGGCCGACCGTGTGCCTGTGCCGTATGCGGCACAGGATGTCCGGTAGCCCGACCAGCAGACCCGTTCCCGTTTGCTTTCTTCAGGAGGCATTCATGGCAGTGACCGAGCTCTTCATCGCGGACGAGATCAAGGCCCGGCCGTCAGAGAAGGCCCTTGCGGAGGTGGCGGCCCACCCGCACAAACGGGACTGCCAGACCAGCGGGAAGCCAAGAGCAGTGTTGGCCACGGGGGCACGCTCCATCATCTGCGGCTCACCTCCGCTCACGCGGAGAGCACACCGTAGACGCGACGAAGCCCCCGTTGCACGGGCCGGCCGTCGGGGCTTCGGTGTGTGGGGTTAGAGGGCGACAACGCTGATGGGAGTGATCCGCCCAGTCTCGTCGTTGACTATGACGGTGAGGATGCCGTGGGGGAAGGCGGCCTCGAAGGTCCTGCCGTCGGGTATGCCCGCTGGCTGGGCGGCCGCATAGGGGTCGCGTTCGAGGCTGCGGAAGAGGTCGAACACTTCACCGAGGGCATTGTCGGAGAGGCCGCGGAGCATCCGGAAGGTGTGCTCGGTGATATGCACGTGCCAGGTCACGCGGCTCCTTGGTGCTCCGTCCGTGTCTTCCACTGCCGGTACAGTGCGGCACCCTCGGCCGACTCGTTCTCGTGCTCGGGCGGCAACTGTCCGTGGTCACGATAGTAGGCCTGGAGCTCCTCCACGCGCGGGCGTTCGGCTTCGAACCGTTCGATGAAATCAACCCACCGCTGGAGGATGTCGGGGAGCCGATGGACGTCGGTGAAGGACGCCTCACGCATGAAGGTGGCACGCAGCTCGGAGTGCGGAAGGGCGTGCGCGATGCTGTCGATCGTCCACTGCTGTCCGCCGCTCACCTAGACCCCAAGATCTGATAGACCATTCCGATATCGCTTTGCAGCGTAATGGCCGGGGTCGCCCTCGCGCACCCCGTTGCGCACACAGCAAGGCGCGCGGTCAACCGGCTGGGCGACTCACCTCCGCTCGCGCGGAGAGGACTGCACCTCCTTGGTGAGCCCGCCGAACTCCTTCGGCTCACCTCCGCTCGCGCGGAGAGGACCGCGGCTGGTCGGTCTCCGGGTCGGGCAGGAGAGGCTCACCTCCGCTCGCGCGGAGAGGACCCTCACTGGTTGGCGTCCAGTAGCTCAGCCATCGGCTCACCTCCGCTCGCGCGGAGAGGACTTGCGGGCCAGCAGTTCCATGGACTCCGCCATCGGCTCACCTCCGCTCGCGCGGAGAGGACCGACCGCGAGGGGGCCCTGTGCGGTGTTGTCGCGGCTCACCTCCGCTCGCGCGGAGAGGACCCCACGATCAGGGTCACCGACCCCGGGTTCTACGGCTCACCTCCGCTCGCGCGGAGAGGACGCCGTGCCGTACATGGACGGCGGGGCCATGTTCGGCTCACCTCCGCTCGCGCGGAGAGGACGAGGAAGCCCCCGGGATCATCGTCACCCACGGCGGCTCACCTCCGCTCGCGCGGAGAGGACCGCTGCGCCCACTGCGGCGACACCGACGGGCCCGGCTCACCTCCGCTCGCGCGGAGAGGACAGCCCAGCCGTGAGGCCCTCCGGGCGGTGCGACGGCTCACCTCCGCTCGCGCGGAGAGGACTCAGCGGCGACGGCCGGCCGTTGTCCTCGACCCGGCTCACCTCCGCTCGCGCGGAGAGGACCCCCCTCTCCGGGCAGCACGGACAGCCCGGAGCGGCTCACCTCCGCTCGCGCGGAGAGGACCGACCAGCCCCCGGTGGCCAGCGTCCAGTGGACGGCTCACCTCCGCTCGCGCGGAGAGGACCAGTCACGGAAGCGCAGGGCCTGGTGGAGCGCCGGCTCACCTCCGCTCGCGCGGAGAGCACGCACCCGCTGCACCCACCGCATCCGCGGCTGGCGGCTCACCTCCGCTCGTGCGGAGAGCACGCCATCCGCCAGGGCGAGGCCTGGCTGTCGTACGGCTCACCTCCGCTCGCGCGGAGAGGACACCACGACACCGGCAGCGGTGCACCTCTGGCACGGCTCACCTCCGCTCGCGCGGAGAGGACGCAACGCCCCAGAACGGGGCCTCCGGGTCCGGCGGCTCACCTCCGCTCGCGCGGAGAGGACGAGTACGAGCCCACCGCGCCGCCGCCGCTGGACGGCTCACCTCCGCTCGCGCGGAAAGACGGTGTGCGGGGTGAGGGTGACGGAGCGGGCCTCGGCTCACCTCCGCTCGCGCGGAGAGGACAGGGCTCCGGCCCTGATCCGGTCCCGGTAGTGCGGCTCACCTCCGCTCGCGCGGAGAGGACGTCCGGCCGGACGGCCTCGAGGTCGTCCAGCTCGGCTCACCTCCGCTCGCGCGGAGAGGACTCCGGCGGGACGGCACGGCCGAATTTGCGGACCGGCTCACCTCCGCTCGCGCGGAGAGGACGACCGAGCACACGCTCCAAGCCAATCCGCTCTCGGCTCACCTCCGCTCGCGCGGAGAGGACTGCGCGAACGTCAGCATCGTGCGCTGCTCCTCCGGCTCACCTCCGCTCGCGCGGAGAGGACGTGAAGTGGGGCGGGTTCTCGTTCTCCGACGACGGCTCACCTCCGCTCGCGCGGAGAGGACACACAGCCTCGGCCATCAGTCGCCTCCGGCCTCGGCTCACCTCCGCTCGCGCGGAGAGGACGCCCTCGGCATGTCCGCCGACACCTCGTATCGCGGCTCACCTCCGCTCGCGCGGAGAGGACGAATCGGGGAGCATGGACTAATTCTATTGAGTTCGGCTCACCTCCGCTCGCGCGGAGAGGACTCGGCCCACACGGGGCAGCGGGCGCACATCTGCGGCTCACCTCCGCTCGCGCGGAGAGGACCACTCCTCCGCGGTGAGCCGGCACTTCAGCCGCGGCTCACCTCCGCTCGCGCGGAGAGGACGGAGGTCAGTACCGGCACAAGTGCCACGAGCTCGGCTCACCTCCGCTCGCGCGGAGAGGACCGTGGCGCCGCCGCCGGGGCGGGTGGATGGGCGGCTCACCTCCGCTCGCGCGGAGAGGACACGACCGGAACCCGCTGCCCGCCGGGCACTGACCGGCCCCCGGCTCACCTCCGCTCGCGCGGAGAGGACGCCAGGGCGGCGCCGAGAGCGGCAAGCAGGATCGGCTCACCTCCGCTCGCGCGGAGAGGACACTGACCCCACAGCAGAGCGCCCCCTGTCTGGCGGCTCACCTCCGCTCGCGCGGAGAGGACGCAGCGGCCGGCTTGAGCGCGGTGCGCATGTTCGGCTCACCTCCGCTCGCGCGGAGAGGACGTCCGGACGGAGAGGCCGGCCCCCCGCAGAGCCGGCTCACCTCCGCTCGCGCGGAGAGGACGCATCAGCGTTATCCGGGCTACGCCCGAGCCGCGGCTCACCTCCGCTCGCGCGGAGAGGACGCTTGCTTGGCCTTGCGCCAGTGCCAGTAGCCCGGCTCACCTCCGCTCGCGCGGAGAGGACTGGCACGCGCTGCTGGCCACGTGGCACCGCGTCGGCTCACCTCCGCTCGCGCGGAGAGGACACGGTGAACGCCCCGCCCCGCCCGGACGCCGACGGCTCACCTCCGCTCGCGCGGAGAGGACACCGCGAGACCTCCCATCACGCCGTATTCCGGCGGCTCACCTCCGCTCGCGCGGAGAGGACGAGCATGACCAGGGCGGCGACGAGGGTGGCGCCGGCTCACCTCCGCTCGCGCGGAGAGGACACTTCCTGACCTGGCCTTCTAGAGCGCCTTTGCAATTACTTTGCCATCATGCAGCCGCACCCAGACGCGCACGGAACCGGCGCTGCGAGGTGAGGTCATGACAGGTCAGTGTATGGGCGCACTGGCGTTGTCAGTGTCGACTGCTACCTCTGGCACATGATGAACAGCGATGCCCCGGCCGGCGGAACACCTCTCCTGGACCCCCGCATGTGGGGAAAGGAGAACGGCTTATCGCGGCCGTACCCGGTGGTGTGTCACCTGCTCGACACTGCCGCTGTGTTCTCCGCGCTTTGGGACGGTTTGCTCGGCGAGCGTATGCGGCAGCGCCTGGCTGATGCTCTGGGCTTGTCCCCGGGCGAGACGCGGACTGTTCTGTCGTTCTGGGCCGGTTTGCACGACCTGGGCAAGATCACGCCGCCGTTCCAGGCTCAGGTGCCGGCGGCGTTCGCGGCTGTGCGTGACGAGCCGGTCTATCTGCGAGCCCCGGGTGCCGAGAGCGACAGAGCGTTCCGGCATGAGATCGCGACCCATTGGGCCTTGGCACTGCTGCTGGACGAGATCGGGTATCCGGGTGATCGGCTGCTGCGCAGGGCAGCAAGTCACCAGGTCGCGCAACTCCTCGGTGGACACCACGGGTGTTTCGGCGCTGTCCTGAAGCAGAAGGAGTTGGCTGCTTCGAGTACCTATCAGCGTGGTCTGGGGGAGGACGGGTGGGCGGCGCAGCGTCGGGCTCACTTCGCCGAGGTGCGGCGGGTTGTTGGTGCCACGGCTGTGCCGGAGCAGGGGCTTCCGGCTGAGTTGGCCGTTGTGGTCAGTGGGTTGGTGGTGGTGGCCGACTGGCTGGCCAGTCAGATCGACGCGATCAAACCCTTGCTGCCGCCCGTGGGCTGGCGGGGCACGCCGGAGGAACTGGACGCTCACTGGGCGCGGACGGAAGCTGCGGCGACGGGTCTGGTGAGCGCGGCGAGGCTGGGACGGGCGCGGTTCGCGACGCAGAAGTTCGCCGAGATGTTCCCGTTCACTCCCAACGACCTGCAGAGCGACCTGGTTGACCACCTTCCCGGCCTGGTCGCGCAGCGCGGTCCCGGTCTGCTGCTGGTGACGGCGCCGACCGGTGATGGCAAGACGGAGGCGGCTCTCTTCGCGTCCTCCGTCCTCGGCCGGGCCGCCGATGCCCGTGGGCTGTACTTCGCGCTGCCGACCATGGCCACCGCGGACGCGATGTTCCCGCGGGTGGAGAAGTTCGCGGGGAAGGCGCTGGCGGGCGAGCGGGCGTTGACGTTGCTGCACTCCATGGCTTGGCTCAGCCCTGCCTACAACCGGTCCGAGGGCCGTGAGGACGGCCAGGCGCGAGACGGCGGCCTGAGTGCGGAGGAGAGCACGGCCACCGAAGCCGGGGCCTGGCTGCGTGGGCGCAAGCGCGGATTGCTCGCTCCGCTCGGCGCGGGGACGATCGACCAGGCGCTCAGTGCTGTTCTGCCCGTCACCCACAACGCACTGCGCTTGTTCAGCCTGTCCGACAAGGTCTTCGTCGTCGATGAAGCGCACGCTTATGGGCCGTGGATGCACAAGCTTCTGACCCGGCTGCTGGAGTGGCTGGGGGCGTTCGGCGCGCCGGTCGTTCTGCTGTCGGCGACGTTGACGGGCCGGGTGGCGGCTTCTCTGGTGGATGCCTATCGGCGCGGTGCCGGCTTCTCGGAGCCGACGGCGGTTGAGCCCTGCTACCCCGGCTGGCTGTTCACCGATGCCGCCACGGGTGAGGTTTCCGCTCCCCGCGTGACCTCTACCGACCGGGCCCGGACGCTTGATGTGTCAGTGCATCGAGTCGCCTGGGATGCGGGCGAGGCACCGAGGGCGGCCGTGGCCGCGGGCGGGCGCAGAGCGGCGCTGCGGAAGGCTCTGCGGCCGGTGGCCGAGCAGGGCGGCACGGCCTTGGTGTGCTGCACCACGGTCGCCGAGGCACAGAGCACCTTCCGGGATCTGTGCGAGGCGTTTCCCGCCCTGGCGGCACGGGAGGGCGGGCTCCGGCTGCTGCATTCGCGATTCCCGGCAGTGGCCAGGCAGAAGATCACGGCTGAATGCGAGTCCGCGTACGGGAAGCCCCGCTCGGACGAAGACACGGCGAGCCCGCGCCCCGCGTCGATCCTCGTCGCCACACAGGTGGTTGAGCAGTCACTCGACTTCGACTTCGACTTGGTCGTCACCGACCTCGCTCCGCTGGCTCAGCTTCTCCAGCGCGCCGGCCGCGCCCGCCGCCACGCTCGGGGAGACCGAGGGCGGCCTGCCTGGGCACTGCCGGAAGAGCAGCCGCAGCTGGTGGTCCTGGAGCCGATCAACGACCAGAAGAAGACCGATACCCCTCCCACCTGGGGCCAGGTCTATGACGCCGCCCTGCTGCACCGCACGGCCCCTCTCCTGCACGAACAGGCGAAGAGCGGCATCAACGTCCCGGCGGACGTGCAGCGCCTCATCGACGCCGTGTACGCGGAAGACTTCATCGAGGGCCTGGACCCGGCCGCCGAGCAGGAGTTGCGACGGATGGACGCCCAGCGTCTCGCTGACGAGGCGGCGGAGGAGCACATGGCCCGCGTAGTGAGCATCTGCGCTCCGGCGGACGTGGCAGGCGACCTGCACCAGCTCAGCCGCCAGGAAGCCGGGGTCACCGAAGAGTTGCTCACCACCCGGCTGGGCGCGGACACCGGAAGGGTGCTGTGCCTGTACGAGCAGGCCGACGGAACGCTCACGCTCGATGAGGACGGCAAGGCCACACTTCCTGTCGGTGGCCCGCGGGGCCTCGACCGGGACGATCTGGCACAGATCATGTCGCATGTGGCTCCCGTACCGGGCAAGTGGTTGCGCTCCGGCCCGGAGAGCCACCCGCAGCCGGAGAGTTGGGAGGAGCGGCCGGTGTTGCGAGATCTGGTGCTGCTCCGCGTGCAACGGGAGGGCGACGGCACGTGGGCCTGCCGCAGTGGGGGCCGGACCATCAGGATCTCGGCGGTGGGTCTGGAGTCGGCGTGAGCGGTTTGTCAAATCGCTAGTCGCCTTCAGCGACAGGCTTGCTACGGTGAGCCACCACATCGGTCCGTACCCCACCACTGCGGCTGCGGTGGTCCACGCCCGCCTGCGCGGGCACGGGCAGATCTCGTCTCTTCGCCGTCGGCGACAGGCGGATCACCCCCGCTCTCGTGCGGGGACCCCACCACATTGTGTCCTGAATGGCAGGAGTCGCATGCCAACTGACGCCTACAGCCTGCTCGACGAGCCGTGGATCCCGGTTCGCTGGGTCCCCACCGCGCCTGATCCCGTGACGGGCCGGTTAACCGGTCGTATCGGCTTGCGGGATGTGCTGGTGCGCAGTGCCGATATCGCGGGCTTGGCGATCCCCGTACCGCCCGCGCACTCCGCCCTGCTGCGCATCCTCTACGCCCTGACCGCGCGGGTGACCGGGCTGGATGAGGCCGGCCCCGGGGACTGGGGGGATCGACGCCTGCAGGTCCTGGACGAAGGCCGCCTGCCGGTGGACGGGATCGAGAAGTACTTCGCCGAGTACCGCGACCGGTTCTTCCTGTATGGCGGCGAGGGCGGGCGGCCCTGGATGCAGGATCCC
The DNA here is from genome assembly GCF_020739505.1 of Streptomyces sp. S07_1.15. NCBI lineage: Bacteria > Bacillati > Actinomycetota > Actinomycetes > Kitasatosporales > Streptomycetaceae > Streptomyces > Streptomyces sp. S07_1.15. The sequence goes on along the minus strand of NZ_JAJBZK010000002.1, from coordinate 80,705 downwards.
CGCCTGGCGGAGCAGTGCGACCCGGACAACACGGCAGGGGTCAACAAGCTGATCGTGACCCGGCCCTCAGGCAACAACCACGCCTGGTTTCGGCACGGCAGCGACAGCGCCCCTGACCTGCCCACCGCCTCGGAAGCCCTCCTGAACCTCCTGGTGTGGCACTACTACGGCCCCTCCGGCCGCTGTTCGGCCCGTGAGGTCAACGGGGTCAAGAGCGCCAGCGCGACCGCGGGTCCGCTGCGGACGGCCCTGTCCTACCACCCGGAGGGCGACACGCTGTTCCAGACGCTGCTGGCGGGTCTGGTCCCTCCGAAGACGACCGTGCGCCGCACGGAGGACCGGTGCCCCTGGGAGTGGGACGAACTGCCCGATCCCGAAGCCCCGCCTACCGACGTGCCCTCAGGCCCGTGTTCCCGGCTCACCGCCTGCTCCCAGCACGCCGTGCTGCTCGTGCCGGACGAGGAGAACAAGGGGCTGATCCGGGACGCCTACATCACCTGGGCGTACCGCACGGGCCGTATTCCGCGAGACGACAACTACCTGATCTGGCAGATCAGTCAGCAGGGCAACCGCTATCCGCGCCCGGCGAAGGCGGACCGTGCGCTGTGGCGCGACCTGGACGCCCTGCTCCTGCACGAGCCGGTTGGCGCCTCCCAGCCCCAGCAGCCCAAGGTCTTCGACGCCGCGTTCGAGGTGTCGGAGTTCCTGCGGGTGCGGGCGCTGGGCTTCGAGCAGGAGGGGCAGGCCAAGGACACCCAGTTCGTGGACGCTTCCACCCCGCCCGTCCTGGGCTACGTCGAGGAGCTCGCCCCGCGCACCGCACCCGCCGTGGCCCGGATGCGGCAACTCGGCGAGATGTACGGCCAGCGCCTGGACCGCGCGGTCAAGCGCGCCTGGGCCGCCTACACCGACGACGCGAAGGCCGACGCCGGCACCTGGGCAGCGGAGGCGGCCGCGCGCTACTGGCCGAAGGCCGAGGCCGAGTTCTGGTCCCGGTTCCGGAGCCTGGACCGCAGCGGGCGGGCCCTCGATGTCGGCTTCGACCCGGCCGCCACCCGGGCCGCGTTCCTGGGGCTCGCCCAGGAGGCGTACGACACCGTGACGGCCTCGGTCACCCGCACCCTGCGCGGCGCGAAGGCGGTATCCAACGCCCGCGTCGAGCTGTACGGCGGCCCGCGCAAGAAGCGGGCCTGAACCGCCCGCCCGAACCCCGGTTGTGCAACAGCCGCCCAACGGGCCATACCTGCCTGCCCAACAGAGAGGAAGCAGCATGTCCACCGGGACACCAACCGACGATCCGGCCACAACCCGACGCCGGCAGCGCCTGGCCTACACCGCCTGGATCGAGCAGATCTGCCGCAGCGACCCCGGAGCCCGTACGGCCCTGCGGAGCGGACTGCGCCGGGACATCGACGACGTCCCGCGCATGCACCGCCTGGTCACGCGCTGGCTCCCCCAGGACCGGGCCGTGTCCCACGCCGAGCAGCGGGCGTACTACGCGGTGGCCGCCATGATCGCCGACCAGCCCCGCAGCAGCCTCGGCGCCGCAGCACCGGCTTCCGACGACGACACCGCCCACGAGGAAACGGCCCCCGCCGGTCCCGACTCCGAGAACAGCCCGGGCGACGGCGACGGAGCAGCCTCGAAGAAGACGGCCGCCCGCTACGGCGACAGCCTCGGCACGGCCTTCGCGCTCGCCGTCACCACGGGCCCGGGCCGGGACCGCGAGATGCGGGAGTCCACGGCGGAGGCCCGCCTCAACCTCCTCACCCGGCAGAGCACCAACGGGCTCCACCGGCACCTGCCCGCCGCCGTCCGCTACCTCCGCGACATCGGAGTCCCCGTCGACTGGGCCCAACTGCTGGACGACCTGATCGCCTGGCCCGCCCACTCCGGCCGGATCTCCCGCCGCTGGCTGCAGGACTACTACCGGCTGCGCGCAGCCGACCTGCGCGCCAAAGCCGAGACCGGCGACCGGCAGGAGCTGGAAGAAAACGGCCTCCTGCACGTACCCGGCCCGCGGCCGCAGAGCCCGGCCGCCCTCTCCCCGACGACCACCGCCTGAAGGAGACAACACCATGACCGCACCCGCCCGTTTCATCGACATCCACGCCCTGCAGTCCATCCCGTTCGCCAATCTGAACCGGGACGACACCAACTCCGTCAAGACCGTCCAGTACGGCAACACCCTGCGCACCCGCGTCAGCAGCCAGTCCTGGAAGCGGGCCATGCGCACCTTCTTCCAGGAGCGGATCGGTGACGCGGCCCTGCGCACCCGCCGCATCGGCGAGCGCGTGACCCGCGAGCTGCGGGAGCAGCGCGGCTGGCCATCAGAACTCGCGCAGCGCGCCGGCGGTCACATCGCGGCCGGCAGCAGCATCAAGTTCGAGCTGGCCAAGAACCGGGAGGACCCCAAGCAGATCGTCCCCAACAAGGTCCTCACCAACGCGATGGTCTACGTCCCCCAGGCCGCGGTCACCGAACTCGCCGATTTCGCCGAGGAGAAGCGCGAGGCCCTGGAGAAGGCCAAGGACATCAAGAAGCCCTCCGACAAGAGCGTCCTGCCCAATGACCGCATCGAAGCGGTCCTGCGCTCCCGCAACGGCGTGATCAACCTCTTCGGGCGGATGCTCGCCGAGATCGACGACGCCGGTGTCGACGGCGCCGTCCAGGTCGCCCACGCCCTCACCACCCACGCAACCGACGTCGAGCTCGACTACTTCTCCGCCGTCGACGACATCACCGACGCCTGGGACGACGCCACGGGCAGCGGGCACATGGGCCACGCCGAGTTCAGCGCCGGCACCTTCTACCGCTACGCCACCGTGGACCTGCGCGACCTCACCGCGAACATCGGCGACGACCCGCAGGCGGCCCGCGAGCTGGTCTCCGCCTTCCTCGCCTCCTTCATCGAGTCCCTGCCGCAGGCCAAGAAGAACTCCACCGCCCCGCACACCATCCCCGGCCTCGTCCACGTCGCCGTGCGCTCCGACCGGCCCCTGTCCTACGCGGCGGCGTTCGAGGAGCCGGTCCGCGCCGCCGACATCGGCGGCTTCGCGGCCCGCTCCGTCACGGCGCTGGACACCTACGCCGAGGCGGCCAACAAGCTCCTCGGCACCGGCCGGATCCTCACCTCAGGATGGGCCGGCCTCGACCCCAAGGACCTGACCGGACTCGGCCGACGCCACGACTCCTTCGACGGCCTGATCAGCCACGCCCTGGACACCGCCCTCGGCGACGGCGGCGCCGAGGCCGCGGCATGAACGCCGTAACCACCGCCGCTCCCGGACTGCTGCTGCGCCTCGCCGGCCCCCTGCAGTCCTGGGGCGAGCACAGCCACTTCAACGAACGCGACACCGCCCGCTTCCCCACCCGGTCCGGCGTCATCGGTCTGCTCGCCGCCGCACAAGGCCGACGGCGCAACCAGCCCATCGACGACCTCGCCCGGCTGTCGCTGACCATCCGCGCCGACCGGCCCGGCGTGCTCCTGCGCGACCTGCACACCGTCGGCGGCGGCCTGCCCACCAAAGCCACCGTCACCACCGCCGAAGGCAAGAAGCGCCCCGGTGACACGGGAACGCTGCTCACCCACCGCACCTATCTCGCCGACGCGGCCTTCACCGTCGCCGTCACCGGGACCGATGACGCAGAGGGCCGGGACACGCTGGCGCGCTGTGCCGAAGCCCTGCGCCATCCCCACTGGCCCCCGTTCCTGGGCCGGCGGTCCTGTCCCCCGGAGGGCCCCGTCCTCCTGGGCGAGAGCGACAACGCCCTGCACTACCTGGTCCACCTCCCCCTGGCCGGCCCACCGCCCCGAGGAGAGCACGGCGTCGAGTTCCTCTCCGACCAGCCGCTGGACCGGCTCCCGGTGCCCGGCCACCTCGTCACAGCGGACGGCGGGGACGGACGCCACCCCTCCAGCGAGGTCAACGACGAACCGATCTCCTACCACCCGCGCCACCGCACCCACCGGGCCCGCCCCCTGTACCGGCGCACCGTCCACCTCCCCCACACCCAGTACGCCGCCCTGGGCGCCAGGCACCTGGCCCGGCTCCAGGACTACCTGACCAACCACCTGAACGACCCGGAAGGGAGGCACCGTTGACCGCCTGGCTCACCCGGATCATCCCGGACCAGCGCTCAGCCGACGCCCGCCGCGACACCGCCGGAACCGACGGGGCCATCCGTCTCCACCGCCGCCTCATGTCGCTCTTCCCCGATGACGCGGGCCCCGAGGCCCGGCGCCGTTTCGGTGTCCTCTTCCGCACCGAGGACACCCCCGCCGGAGTCCACATCCTGCTGCAGAGCACCGAGAAGCCCGACCTCACCCGCCTCCCCGACGGCTACGGGGACGTCCGCAGCCGCCCCCTCGATCCGCTGCTCGACGCCCTGCGGGCCGGGCTCACCGTCCGCTACCGGTGCGTCGCCAGCGCCGTCCGCAAGCCCGGGGCCACCACCAGAGCGCTGTACAACCTGCCCGCCGTGGTCCCGCTCAGCGGAGCCGCCGCCGACGAATGGTGGCTCCGCCAGGCCGACGCCACCGGGCTCAAACCCCTCCAGCTGCACTCGCAGCCCCTGGACACCGTCCACGGACGGCGGGGAAACAGCGGCCCGGCGGCCCAACAGCGCGTCCGCCACGCCCGCACCCGCTTCGACGGCACCGCGGCCATCACCGACCCCGACCTGCTCCGGGAGAAGATCGTCGAAGGAATCGGCCGCGGAAAACCCTACGGCTGCGGCCTGCTCAGCATCGCGCCCGCGAGGGACGCCACGTGACACCGGCCACCGCATCCAGGGCCCAGCGAACTCCGGCCGACGCCCGCCGGAAACTCGCCGCCCCCACCGTCGCCATGCTGCCGCGCATCGCGGACTCCCTGTCCTTCCTCTACCTGGACATCGTCCGCATCCACCAGGACGACACCGGTGTCTGCGCCGAAGTCACCAGCGAGCACCGCGGCACCGAAACCGTCTACCTGCCCACAGCCGCCCTCAGCTGCGTACTCCTCGGCCCCGGCACCTCCATCACCGCCCGGGCCCTGGCCACCTTCGCGCGCCACGGAACCACCGTCCTCGTGACCGGCTCCGGCGGCGTGCGCTGCTACGCCGCCACCCTGCCCGACTCCCTGACCACCACCTGGCTCGAACGCCAAACCCGCGCCTGGGCCGAGGACGACCGGCGCCTGGCCGTCGCCACAGCCATGTACGAGAAGCGCTTCGGCCCGGGCACCGTGCCCCCGGGCAGCACCCTCGCCCAACTCCGGGGATTCGAAGGCCAGCGCGTCAAGGCCCACTACCGGCTGCTCGCGCAGCAGTACAAGATCGGCCGCTTCCGCCGCGCCTACGACCCCGCCTCCTGGGACACCCAGGACCCGGTCAACCTGGCCCTGTCCTCCGCCAACACCTGCCTGTACGGCATCGTCCACGCGGCGATCCTCGCCCTGGGCTGCTCGCCGGCCCTCGGCTTCGTCCACAACGGCAACCAGCAGGCGTTCGTCTACGACATCGCCGACCTCTACAAGGCCGACCTCACCATCCCGCTGGCGTTCTCCCTCCACGCCTCCACCAACCCGGAGGCCGAGGCCCGCCGCTCCTTCCGCGACGGTCTGCGCCTGTTCAAGCTCCTCCCGCGCATCGTCGCCGACGTCCAGCAGCTCCTCGACCCCGACACCGAATACGAGGTCCCCGACCCGGAGGAGCAACTGGTCGACCTGTGGGACCCGGTAGCCGGAGCCATCCCCGGCGGGGTCAACCACGGAGTGGAGCCGTGACCGCGCCCACGAAGGGACACCGCCCATGTCCTCAATGATCGTCATCTCCGCCACGGCAATCCCCGACCACCTCCGCGGCGCCCTGAGCCGCTGGCTGCTGGAGGTGACACCAGAGCTGTACGTGGGCACGGTCTCGGCCCGGGTCCGCGACGAACTCTGGACATCGGTCGCCGCCTGCGCCGGAGACGGTATGGCCGTCCTCGCCCACCCCGACGACAACGAGCAGGGCTTCACCCTCCGCACGGCCGGCACCCGCCGCCGAGAGCCGATGGACTTCGACGGCTTGACCCTGATCGGCTTCCGCAGGGAGAGTCAAGAAATGGCAAATCGCTTCTGAAAGCGCAGGTCGGGAAGTGTGCTCTCCGCGCGAGCGGAGGTGACCCGGCCACCGGCGCGACGGTGACCGGTGACCACCTGTGCTCTCCGCGCGAGCGGAGGTGACCCTTAGTCGGGGATCGAGTTATCCGGGTCCTTGGGGTGCTCTCCGCGCGAGCGGAGGTGACCCGACGTCACCATGCAGGACCTGTTCAACCGGGTCGGTGCTCTCCGCGCGAGCGGAGGTGACCCGAGGGCCGCGGGGGTGGCCAGTCATGAGCCACCGTGCTCTCCGCGCGAGCGGAGGTGACCCGCAGCGCGCTCCACGAAACACCGGACGATCGCCGTGCTCTCCGCGCGAGCGGAGGTGACCCGGCTTTCGCGCTGGGGGGGCTCTGGATCCTCCTGTGCTCTCCGCGCGAGCGGAGGTGACCCGGATTTCAGCGTTCGTACGGAACGGAAGCGCGTGTGCTCTCCGCGCGAGCGGAGGTGACCCGTACGACGAGGCGGTCGAGAAGCACGGCAAGTCGTGCTCTCCGCGCGAGCGGAGGTGACCCGCAACTAAAATTCGGGGGACAGTCATCGGCAGAGTGCTCTCCGCGCGAGCGGAGGTGACCCGTCGTTCCAGTTCGATGTCGGTGAGGCCGCCGTGTGCTCTCCGCGCGAGCGGAGGTGACCCGCGCTCCGAGGGCGTCGCGGTGCACTATTTCCAGTGCTCTCCGCGCGAGCGGAGGTGACCCGGGTCCGGTCGGACTTGTCGTAGCCGGCCCGCACGTGCTCTCCGCGCGAGCGGAGGTGACCCGTAGTCCGAGGCGGAGATGGTGACGCCACCGGAGTGCTCTCCGCGCGGGCGGAGGTGACCCGCTCACGGCCGCCCACGGGGATGACGACGACTGGTGCTCTCCGTGCGAGCGGAGGTGACCCGGTGGAGCTGGCCCAGCTTGCGGGTCTGTTGGTGCAGTCGGAGGCGGCGCCGCAGCTGCTGGCCGGCCGACTCACCGACCGGCTGGAGGAAACTGGCGGCGAGGCTCTGGTCGAGCGACCGTTCCCGTGGCTGATCCGGCGGAGCCTGGTGCAGCGTCAGGCGTGCTCGGACCGCCGGTGTGATGACGGTGTGCAGCTGGACACCGGCGGTGCATGCGACACCTGCGGCAATGTGATCCACTTCCGTCGGACACGCCGTGCGAAGGCCGCTGCCGAGCTTGACCGAGATCGAGGACCGGGAGCGGCTCCGCTCGAGCGGAGAGCACTCCAGCGGGGCGCGCATCGAGCGAGTGCTGTGGCCGGAATGGCGGAGAGGACACATCCCCGCAGAACCTGGTCCGTCTCGCCGCCCTCATCCTCGCTTCCCACGCCCGCGGCCGCAAAGTCGAAGAACACGGCGAAGCAGGCCGCAGCCGTCGACCCGGACAGCCGCCGCCTCGTACAACTGTGCGACAGATCACTTCCGTTAGTTCCAGTTAAAGAAGAAACATCCCAGTTGGGCGTGTTGCCCGGTGGTGATCACGACGCGTAGGAAAGGGGGCGGCGCGACGCACATACCTGCAACGTCCTGCCCCTGGTTTGAGGGAGGGCAGGGCCAGAAGGGACATGTCTTGTTCGAAAGGTTAAGAAGCAGAAGGAAGCACGCTCTCTCGCGGTTAGCCGCCGGTACGGCGGCCCTCCTGCTGTTCAGTGCTGGCGGTGTGGCCGGTGCGGCTGAGACGGCTCCGGCCGCCCAGCCCGACCCCAACGCCGCCCCCTCGACCCGGCCGGCTGCGGGGCCGGAGAAGACCACGCGAGCGGCTGCCGCAGGGGCGCGGCCGGTGTCGGGGAAGAGCCCGACGGCTGCGCCTCTGTCGCGGAATGCTGCGCCTGGCGGGTTCCAGCGGGTGACGTCTCAGAAGGTCCAGCTCAAGAACAAGGTGACCGACGCGGACGGGGACAAGTCGACGCTGACGTTCGAGGTGTGGACCGCGGATGCGGCAGGCAAGCCGTTGAAGAAGGTGAGTATCGCCGACAACGAGTGGGGTGTCATCGTCTCCCCCTACGTGGCGTCGGGGACGACGGTCACGGTGGATGTGCCGGCGGGCAAGCTGGCGCTGAACACGAACTACGTCTTCCACACGTCGGCGTTCGACGGCTCCCTGTACGAAACGTCGTGGTCGCCGTGGGCGAAGTTCCGCATCGAACTGCCGGTTGATCTGACGCTGCCGACGCCCAACTACAGTGCGCCCGATCCGACGTCGCTGAACACGCCGCCGAACTACCACCAGACGAAGCCGCTGGGCTCGGCCGGTACGCCGCTGTCTGAGCGCTCGTCGGAGTCGGCGGTGGAGCAGTGCAGCGAGGCAGGTGCGGACGGCCGTCAGGTGTGCTTCGGCAGGTCGACGCCGGTGGCCGAGGGCAAAGCGCCCAGGAGCGGGGCGAAGACTGCGGGTGCGGCGACGGCCGGGGTGGAGTGGTGTAACACCGACTTCGAAAGCATTCTCGCTACCCGGTTCACCGAGTGCGATGTCAGGTCGGTGCCGATCTACATCCGCATGGACGGCGCGATCCAGGCCACTGCTCGCTTCATGTTCCTGCGGATGCTTCAGCTCGATGGACAGAACAGCTTCACCGAGCACCTGACAATCGAGCCCGCGCAGCAGATTCCCCCCGCGTTCCGTGAGATCAACTTCGTGGGTGTGGAGCACCTGTGCCAGGGGTCGTGTACGCCGCATGAGCCCGATGACAGCGCGTGGCAGGGCAAGACATGGTGGGTGCCGGGCGAGATGCATTCCGCATCACTGACCACCTCATACACCTGGGACGCCTCGGTTGCCGGGAAGACGTACCTGTACAAGCCGGATGTGAAGATCGACGCGAACATTCTGCCTGCGGACGGGAGGGTCCGCCCGTTCATGACCGGCTACCAGTGGTCCTTGGACTACGACGGCGGCACAGAGGATCTCGACCAGATCCGATGCGACACCACCAACGCTGGGCCGGGCACGGGCTGTGTGTTCGTCAACCACGCGCCCACCTACATCTTCAACGCCAAGGCCTTTCCGCAGGCCGCGGCGCACGCGTGGCTGATCCAGAAGGCCACCCCCAAGCACCCGGGTTCGATGGCCGATCAAAAGCCCCTGTACTACATGGGCGACAGTGCGCAGAACTCCCGTAGCCGCAACCGGATCTGCCCCACCGGGTGGGCCGCGGCGAACGGGGACACCTCCGCCCTGGTGGACGCGGCCGACGCGCTGAACTGTGACGAGTTCGCGTTCGCCTCCTCCTACAACAGCGGCGGCATGTCGTCCGCTGAGGGCGGCCTGAACCCCGCCCTGCTCCCGGGCGGGACCACGCCGACGGGTGCGGCGTGTATTGGCACCTACGCCAAGAAGCACGGCAGCATGGTCCACCTGTTCTCCCTGAACGGCACCGACCCCACGTTCAGCGAGGTGTGCGGCCGGTCGGCCGTCTCCGGCATGCACAACCAGGAATCCATGGGCAACCACTTCGCGACGTTCATGCAGGACATGCGGATCATGGACAAGGATGCGTACTGGCTGGACACGCGGATGGATGACGGCGGCACCTGCACGTACGGCATCGGCACCGGTCAGCCGGTGATCTGCAAACTGGCCGCGGAGTAACACCCCTGGCCTCAACGGCATTGGCCCCCACCCTGCGATCAGGGTGGGGGCCGGTCTCATGTGTGCGGCAGACGCTCATGCCGGGGCGATGAGGACGCCGGGAAGGCCACCGGCCTTCACCGCGTCCTGGTCGATGGTCACACCCGTGTAGGCGCCCACGGCGGTGAACACCAGCTCGGGCAGGCGCTCGCCATGCTCCTCGAAGTACGCGACGACTTCGGCCTCACTGGCCTCAGGCATCGACGGGAACACCGCGCCCGCAGCGCTGAGGGCGGCATCCAGCGCCGAGCCCTGCCCGGTGTCGGTGCCGAAGTCAGCTCGGTACGCGCAGGCATCGGGCGCATGGATGATCAGGGCCGGGGGGCTGAAACGGTTGGCGGTCAGGCAGAGGATCTCCTCGCCCTCGCAGGGAAGCATCGACTCGACCTTGCCTTGGTAGCCAGTCGCCCAGGTTGCCATGCCCCAGTCCTCCAGCACGTACGTCCACTCACCGCACGTCCCGTACATGGCACGGTTGAGGTGGGGGGAGGGCTGGTCCGACTGCCCGGCCGGTGCGCGCAGCTCCCTGCACGGGGTGCGCGCGGCTAGCTCGTCGAGGTCGGCACCCAGGTTGATGAGGAACTCGTCCGTCTCCACGCCTCGGGCCAGGGTCAGCGAGATGCCGCCGAGCATACCGGGCACGGCCGATAAAGGGGTGTGGTGGTGTGCGCCTATCCACGCGATGCCGTCACTCATGCCGGTCAGAGTATCGGCCGGTACAGGAGGCGGATCCGGCAGCGGCGGCGTCCGCCCTCAGTTTTCCCCAAGGTCGTTACCGCGCCCGACCGTGGCCCTGGTCGTGGAGGCCGACCGGACGGTGCGGAGGACGTTGACGCCTCTTTGCTCTGTGCTGGCCGCCGGGCAGCGGACCCGTAGGCCATTCAGTGCCGCAGCAAGGACTTCAGGGTGGATTCGGAGGCTGGGTCGGCAACTATCCGGCCCTGCTCGATCGTCCTTCCGGTATGCCACAGCCAAGTCTCGCACCGGTCCCGGCTCCGCCTTTGTGGCCGCACTGCGGCCATGGCGCCACCCCGGAGGACCCGGTCGGCTGCCGCGGGGTCCACGTCCCCGGTCACACGGCATGCCTCGCCCACCTGAGTGACGCGGACCGCGACGTTTACATGACCGCCCTGACTCCCGGTGCCGACCTCGACCACCGCGGCACACCCTTCACCTCACACCGTCTCGAAGCCCTTCTCCGTGCCCTCCGCGACCCCAGCACCCGACAACCCCGCCTCGGCAGAGCCCTGTTCGAGTCGGCGACCTTCCACGGTCACGTCGGATTCGAGTGGACGGCCTTCGAGGGCGACGCCACGTTTGGTTCCGCGGTCTTCGAGGGTGACGCCGGTTTCGGGACGGCGACGTTCCAGCGCGGCGCCAATTTCGAGTCGGCGATCTTCCAGCGCAACGCCTTGTTCAATTTTGTGAGCTTCAGGGGTAGCGCTCTTTTCGGGTCGGCAACCTTTCAGGGCTACGTCGGGTACAGATCGGCTACTTTCCACGGCAGAGCCCAGTTCAAGTCGGTGACCTTCCACGGTGACGCCCAGTTCGAGTTGGCGATCTTCCAACGCGGCCCCGGTTTCGAGTCGGCGACCTTTAGGGGCGAGGCAGGCTTCGGATTAACAACCTTCCAGGACTACGCCGGGTTCGGGTCGGCTGCCTTCCACGGTGACGCCAAGTTCGGATCAACAGCCTTCCAGGGCAACGCCGAGTTCGGGTCGGCTACCTTCCACGGTGACGCAGATTTCAGGTCGGCGACCTTCCCGTACAGTATGGGTTTCGAGTCGGCTACCTTTAAGGGCGAGGCGGGCTTCGGGTCAACAACCTTCGAACGGTCGGCCAAGTTCGGGTCGGCCGCCTTCCACGGTGACGCCGAGTTCGGATCAACAATCTTTCGGGGCTACGCCGAGCTCGGGTCGACCGCCTTCCATGGTGACGCCGAGTTCGGGTCGGCGGCCTTCCAGAGCGGCGTCGGTTTCGAGTCGGCGACCTTTAGGGGCGAGGCGGGCTTCGGGTCAACATTCTTCGAATGGCCGGCCAAGTTCGGGTCGGCCGCCTTCCACGGTGACGCCGAGTTCGGGTCGGCGGCCTTCCAACGCGGCGTCAGTTTCGAGTCAGTGACCTTTAGGGGCGAGGCAGGCTTCGGATTAACAACCTTCCAGGACTCCGTCAGGTTCGGCTCGGCGACCTTCCAGAGCGGCGCCCAGTTCGGCTCGGCGGCCTTCCACGGCGAAGCCCAGTTCGGCTCGGCGACCTTCCAGAGCGGCGCCGATTTCGAGTCATCGACCTTCAACCATGACGTCGGGTTCGAACACGCGGTCTTTGAGCGGGCGGCCAGTCTCGGTCCGTTGGTGTGTGCCGGGCGAGTGAAGTTGTCCGGTGCGGTGTTCAGCAGCCCGATCACCCTATCTTTCGTCGCACCACGGGTTGAATGTCGGCGGACTCGCTGGTCGTCGATAGCCGAGTTGCGGCTGCGCTACGCCACGGTGGACTTCGCCCACGCGGTCTTCGAATACCCCCTTACGATCGCCGCGGAGGCTGCCCCTTTCATTCTGGCCAGCGGACATCCAGTGGGCGAACAGGTTTTTGCCGATACGCCCGATGCCACAGTGCGGATGGCCTCGCTACGGGGGGTGGACGGCGCCCATCTCGTCCTCGCTGACATCGACCTGTCGAGTTGCTTGTTCACCGGAACCGTGCATCTGGACCAGGTGCGGCTGGAGGGTGCTTGCTCCTACGACGGGGTTCCGCCCCGCACACACTGGCAGCGTTGGCACCCTGTTCGCTTCACCCAGCGCTGCAGCCTTGCCGAGGAGCATCACTGGCGTGCGAGTCAGCCGACGGCGGTCCGGGGCTGGAACGTGGCGGTGCTCGGTGCCGGATCCGTGGGGCCGGCGCAGCTGGCGCCGGTGTACCGGGCGCTGCGCAAGGCGTTCGAGGACGGCAAGAACGAGCCGGGAGCGGCGGATTTCTACTACGGCGAGATGGAGATGCGCCGCCACGACCGCACCGGCACCACCCGTGCCGAACGTGGACTGCTGCATGGTTACTGGCTGCTGTCCGGCTACGGCCTGCGCGCCTCCCGCGCCCTGGGCTGGCTCGCCGCCGCCATGCTCGTCACCATCGTGCTGCTGATGGGCTTCGGACTCCCGGAGGACTCCCCGAAGCAGGAGGCGACCGGCACCGTGCCGTCCGGCGGGGGCAAGGTCACCTTCGAGATCGACAAGGCTGACCCGCGGAACCCTTCCGGGAGCCGGTTGACAGGCGAGCGCTTTGAGCAGGCCCTGAATGTCACGCTCAACTCCGTGGTGTTCCGCTCCAGCGGACAGGATCTGACCACGGCTGGCACCTACATTGAGATGATCTCCCGGGTCACCGAGCCCGTCCTCCTGGGTCTGGCGGTGCTGGCTGTCCGTAACCGTGTCAAACGCTGATCCCGTGCTTCCGCGGAGCAGCGATCGGCAAGAAGCCGAAGCTCGCGGGCCTTGATGTGCCCTGCCTCGGCCGTCGTGCGGCTTTGTACTCGGCCACGAGCGCGACACGGGCTCAGGCTGGGGCGTGCGCAGGACGCAGGGCAGGCTGTGGCCACTTGTATGTGCGCACCTGTGTTACCTCGACCCTGTTCGTCCGGTCGGCTAGTACTCCAGTCGCAGTTCGCTATCGCCGCTGGTCAGAGCACCGTTTTGAGCGTACTCGGCTGCTGGGCCGTCAGTTGCGGAAAGTCGTGACCCGAGGGCGACCAGACCGTTGTACTTGTCGTACAAGATGATGTGCAGCCCGATCTCTGGTCGGCGGAACTGGAAGAGCTGCTGGTGCGGACCGTTCACCGCTTCGGACGGGTGGATCTGCGGCGGAGGATGCAAGCCTACGTGCACGGCCTGCTCGGACCGGTGGGCCGGAAGACAGCTGGCAACTGGCTGAGCACGCCGGTCACCGCACCTCTGCGGGCCTGCAGCAGCTGCTGAGCCGAGCGCGCATCGCCGGATGCCGCTGGGCGATCGAGGAGTGGTTCCAGGCCGCGAAGAACGAGTGCGGCCTGGACCAGTACGAGTTGCGCCGGTATCGGGCTGGTACCGGCACATCACTCTGGCGATGCTCGCCCACGCCTTCCTCGCCGTTGTTGGATTGCTCCCCCTTTCTATCGGGCGTGACCTGCGACGTCCGGGTGCATGTGAGGCCGTACGGACCGCGCGCCGGAGCGTCCTCCGGTCTGCTGGAGGGCATGGCTGACATCGAAGCAACCTCCCCAAGGCCGAACCCGAACCGCGTCGCGCTGCGGGGGCGCCAGTGACACCTCCCGAGCCGGCACGGCACCGAATCCTTGACGTCGTTGTCCTGGTCGGCTTGCTGGGCGTGTGCGCGGGGGTCTACCGCGCCGTCGGGGACACGGGCTTCTCCGCGATCATCGGGGCAGTCGCCGGGCTCTACGGCACCTGGCGCATGCGGCGCTGAGCCGCTCCCGCAGCCGCCGCCGAGCGGCGGGGAGGACAGGAGGCGCACCGAAGACCTGGCTGGGCAAGGGCGGGAGCGCAAGGAGCGGCAAGAAGCCGGCAACAGTGGGAGGCGGCTGCGTGACCGCACCCGACCTGCGGCCGTACCGTCCACCCGCCCGATCCCGCGCGGGATGAGCCGGTGAAGCGCTGGCCTTGCCCGGCTGCGACGCACCGTCTCTCCGTGCAGTTACCGAAGCCGAAGAGACAGTCCCCGGGCACTCACCGCTGCGCCGCCTGTCCGGATGACGGCGCCCGCCGGGTGCGGCGGCTCGGGAGCCGCCGCTGGCCCGGCTTGTGGTCATCAGCGGCCGCGGGCGGCCTGCACGGCCAGGAGGAGAAGACCGCCGAGGCCACACACGGCGGCCGTGGTCTCCCGGAACGCCGGGTGCTGGTGGAGGACGTAGCCGGCGAGCGCGAGGGCTGTTCCGCCGGCGAGGAGCCAGAGCAGCAGCCGGTCCCGGTCTCGGCTCGGGTCCGGTTCGGGGATGTGCGGCGGGTCCGCCGGTTCGGTTGTGGTCATGGTGTGCTCCTTCATCGGGTGTCAGGCGTGTGCCGGTCGCACGCGTGCGGTGGGCAGCGGAGTGCTTTCGTCCTGGTTTCGGTGCCGGCGGCTGGGGAGGGGCAGACCTGCGCCCGGAGTCCTGCGGGGTGGGCGGTGTCTGACGAGCCGACCGTGCGGGGCGGGGTGGTTAGCTCCGCAACCCCGCCTCGCCGGGCCCGCCGAGACGCCTCCTGCCCGGTGCGTGGGCGGGCGGGGCGGCAGGGTGGGAGGCGGCCTTCAACGGCGCAGGTCACGCGCCGGGGCTTGATGCGGGTCGGGATGGGTGGTCCCCGGTGCCGTTGTCGCTGGTGTGGGCGCCGGCTGCGGGGTTGGTGGTGCACGGTGTCCTCCTGGGTGTGCAGGTGCGGGGCGCTAAGGGTGCGGCCGGGCGGGATCCGCTCGGGGTGGTGGTGATTACGGTGAAAGACCGGCGGGGTGGTGCGTCAGGGGAACAGACTGTTTCCGGCGTGGCAGTTTCTGGGGCGCAGCGGAGTGCAGAGGGGGAACGCGTGGTCGGGGGGCAGCGCACCGTCGGGCCGGGCGGCGGCGGGGGACAGGGTCAGGAAGCGCGGCGGGCGCTGGGTCGGCATGTACGGGGCCTGTTCGACGGGTGCGGGATGTCGCTGCGCGAGTTCACCCGCCGACGCGGGTTCAGTCCCGCGGCCGTCTCGCGCTATCTCAGCGGCGAGCGGCTGCCGCGCAAGGCCTTTCTCGATGTGCTGTTGTCCGAATATGGCCAGCAGGCGGGGGCGCCGCTGACCGAGGACGTGCGGCAGTTGACGTTCACCCTCTACCGCGCGGCGCTGGAGGCCAGCGGGAGCACCGTGCTGCTGGAGCTGTACGAGCTGGAGGTACGGCTTGAGGAGCTCACCGCTGAACTGGAGCGGCTGAGCAGCCCGGCCGCCCCCCTCCAGCAGGATGCCGGGGAGCCCGCTCCCAGCGGTTGGCGGGATCCGGAGGAGGGGGAGGCGGTGCTGCAGGCACGCCGCGGTGCGCTGCACGCCGAGCAGGGCCGCATCCGCGAGGAGATCGCCCGGCGCGAGAGCCTGCTGGGCGATGACCACCACAGCCGGACCGTTCCCGCCCCGGTACCGCTACCGCCTCCTGCAGGAGACAACACGACCGGCGGTGTTCCCGGAGAGGGACACCCCCTCCCACCGAGCTGGCCCCGCACCACCGTCGGCAGCAGGGTTCCGTGGCTGATGGCGACGGTGGCCACGGTGGCCGCCGCGGTCTTCTTCACTCTGTGGCTGACCAAACCGTCCTCCCGGACCGCATCGGTCTCCACGGCGCCGCCCTCCTCCGCCGGGACCCTGTCTGCACCACCGGAGAACACGGCCACAGCCGACAGCCCGCCACCTGACGTGGGCAAGGACACCGAGCCGGAGCCGAAGAAGCTCGTCAAGGTCACCGCGGTGGTCAGACAGGGAAAGGCCGTCGACGCCGACGACGCCAACGGCTACATCTGGCCCGCGGGGGAGTACGAGTACGGGGACTTCCAGGTCACCGCTGGTGACGATCCCAACGGCCCCGCAGTCTTCACCGGCCATGACGCCGCCTCACTGGCACAGGCGGACGCAGCCGACTGGGCCACCTGCGGACAGGCACCCAGCATCAGCAACGAAGAATTCCCGGCGGCGTCCCTGCGCCAGGGCATGCACCTGTGCGGCATCACCGGTGAAGGCCACCGCGCCGGCATCACCATCCGGACCCACAAGAGCGACGCCCGAGGCGAGTTGACCAGCGTCACCGTGGACATCACCACGTGGGACACCCCCTGATCCGGCGCCGTGGCCTTCTCCCAGCCGCCCCGCAGCCACCGCCGACGCGGCCCGCACCGAGAAAGCCGAAGCAGAGGCCCGCCGGGCGTATGCGACGGAGCAGAACTGCCGCTGGTTCCGCGCGACCCTGCACGGTGCGGACACCATCACCGCAGCGGTCAAGGCCGCCGGTGCGGCCCGGGAACGCATCGCTCAGCACCTGCCGACAGGCGGCTGGATCAGCTACGCCAGCGGACCGGGTCCGTGCCGAGACAGGGGACCCGCCATGGCGGCCCTGGAGGAGCCGATGGCGCGGGAGTGTTCGATGACCATCGGATCCGCCGATCGTTGAACACCGCCTTTCCCGGCTCAGCGCTTCACATGATCTGCCGGAAAGAATCTCAGCACCGCGGAGGTTGCTGCCTGGCAGGGCATTGAGGGTGCACAGGCAGGCTGGTCATCGGGGCAGTTGGGCCGGTGTCTCCTGGCCGCAGAGCGGGGGACGACATGGCTCCGGAGCCAGGGGCGCATGGTGGCCCGGGATGCCTTGCGGCGGATTCGGAACACCTCTTTGGCCATCTATCGATTGCTTTTCCCCTGGCGTACACCGGACGGCAATCCCACTCCTGCACACAGCAGACCGCCACACAGTGAAACAAATCACACATGCTTCACAGTAGTCACACATCAACTCTCTGATCGGTAGCGTGCCGGTCACGTGCCGTCACATGGATGGTGCACGCATCGATAGGAGAACTGTGAAAGCAGCCCTGAGAACCACGCTCGTGGCCATCGCCCTGGCCGCCCTTCCGGCGCAAGCGTTGGCCGCGCCTCAATCCCCTGTCCCGCAATCCGACAGTATGCAAAGGGCCATCGAGATCGCCTCGGCGAAGCCGGCGCCCGGCCCGCAGCTTGCGCCCCCGCAACAGGGGCGAACAGCTTCCGCCGGAGTTGAGGAATCGTGCGCGGAACTGGAAGCGAAGCTGGCGCAGAAGTCCACCCATGACGAAGGACTGGCCGCATGCATCAAGCCTGCCGAGCATCACGAAGTGACCGCCAACATCTCCAGCCTGTCTGCCCGCATCGCCGCCCGAACCCCGACTCCATTACCGGACTGGTGTTGGGAGAACATGGCCAAGCAACCCGGGTGGTGGATCACGCGGATGGAAGGCTGCGCTGCTGCATCGTGGACACTTGAGATAAAGGAGCTGCGCACCAAGAAGACAGTGGGTGAAATCAATTTCGTTCAGGTCGATCATCTCTACATTCCGGCAAAGAATCCGGCGTGGCGACACCAGACCGTGATCGACATTACGGGCGGGTGGGGGCCGATTGCCGGTACCTACGTCACCGGTGATGCGACGTGCGACGGGGCCTGCACCCTACCCGCCGCCGACATCGACTTCCCGCGACAGAAAGTCAACCAGCCGCCCATCCCTACGAATCCACCGGTATGGGGAAGCGCTATACCGGCGACGACGGTTTCGGCTGTCGGTGCCGAGGCCACCGCAAAAGCCACCCTCTACTACCAGTTCCACAATCCGGCCTGGACTGTGAAGCCACCGATGATCAGTTCCGCACCGACCTTCAGCGTTCGCTGTGACCACAAGCTTGGCCCCAGAGCAGGCATTGGTTGCACGATTCCAGACGCAGATCCGTACTTCGAGACCAGCCTGACGGGCCCGTACCCCATGTTCGCTCAGCATGTGCTCGAGGCACAGCGCACCGGACTGCCCGGGGCTCCTGACGGCACCCCCCTCACTCGGCTGACCAACGAGGCTCTGAGGGACAAGAACGGTGACATGGCTTGCCCCCAAGCCAGCAAGGGCGGGTACCCCCGTCCAGAGGGGTACAGCTGCGACGAGTACCCCTTCCGGTCCACTCACGAGGGTGCATGGACCCAGAAGCCGGACAAGGACAACCCCGCCAAGGGCCGCACGTGGGACTGGTGCCAGATCGACGCTCTCACGCCCGGCACGGGGCCTGACGGGTGGAGTGCCTGCATGATTCCTGAAGGGCAGAACGCCGGCGCGGGTAGCACCCTGGGGCACTGGTACGACAGCGCCCGCATCAGGGAAGGCGACGCTTTCTATGTCTACGTCAGTCCGTGAGACCTCTAGGCTGCCGCTATGCATGAGCTGGTTGCTGCCGGAAGCAGTTTGATCAGAATCGACTACCGGTCGTTCGAGCTCGCAGACTCCGACTCCGGACCCATGGGCGAATACCGGCCGACCAACGGCCTGATCTTCTCCAGGCCCGGTCTGGCCACCGTCCTGACCGGAGTGAGCAGCGGTCCCGTATCGGGACGGGTGGAGGTCTACCGCAGCCCGGTGCCGTTGGCGGAGACCGAGGACTGGGACGAGGTGGTGGACCACACAGTGGAAAGCGTGTCAGGCGATATGAAGGTTTCCTCCGTCTTGGGGGATGTGCCCGACCTGCCTGTGCTCACGCCATCCGGAGCTGGGGTCTATCGCGTCCGCGTCCACGCCAGAGGGCGCGACCTCAAGCCTGACGGAGTGACCTTCGAACCGGTCGAGGACTACCTCATTCAGGTCTGGCCGCAGCCACGCTTGCCCGACACCGTGCATCGGCAGACGGACCGGCGCGGCGCGATAGCGCGTGCGAGCGCTGCTGCGGCCGCACCAACACTGGCGCGGCCTCAGCAGCCGGTGTCGCCTGCCGAACTCGCCATGAGGCGCCATATGGAGCACAGGCGGAAAAACCGGTAGAGAGGTCGCCGAGGGGGCATGCGCAGTGTCTGTGCATGCCCCCTCACTGCCGTCCAGGCGCGTAGCGGACTTCCCGGCGCGCGGTCGCGTTGCCGATCCGGTTCTCTCTGGGCCGGGGCGGCGCGACTGTGCGGCGACGAAGCGGCGCCGTCCATCGCCCTAGCTTCCGCCGTTCGGTCGTCTCCTCCGGGACGCGGCCAGCCTTCCGGCCGGAGTTGAACAGCGTCGGCTGCCGCGGCGAAATCTGCCCCCTGGGTCGCTGGCTCCGGGTTTTGAACGGGCGGCCGGAGCGGGCTGCGCCGGGGATGGTGGAGCGGTCCGGTCCCGCGTGGATGTGTGCGTGAGTCACCACAGTGGCGCGGGCCGTGGCACGGGCGTCTTCTGCGCGGCGTTGTGCCCGCCGATCCCGGAGTCGGTGTCGGCGGGTCCGGCTCGCCCTCCGTTCCAGCTTTCCGCGGGATGTGCGGTGGGGCATATTCACGAGGAAGAATGCAATTGCATTTGCAGATGTCATCGGTAAGTGCACGGCTGCGGATCTGCCGCCCCACTCCGATTGAGCAACCCTTCGCCTGCTTTCCGCAATTGACGCCTTGGAACCAATAAATGAACGGTTTTGCAACAGTAGCCCCTGTGATCTGGGACACATGGTGATGGTGTTGTTGCTGGTAGAAGCTCCGACAGCCTCGCGGCTGGGCGCGCCGCGCGATCTCCCCGCTTGTCGGCTTAACGCCACCCGGGCCCCTGTTCGGTATGACGAGTGGGAAATAGTCCCACCCGCATTCGCAATGGTGCGTTTGCGGTGACCACAGCATTGACCGAAAGGGGGGACCTGTGGGGCAGAACTGGCCCTGGTACGCACGTGCATCGCTCGGTGCCTACCGGTTGACCGCCGTTGCCGTTGACGCAGCCGTCCGCCGCGCCGTCCGCATCGCCTCGCAGGCCGTGACGGAGCACCGCTCCGCCGTCGTCCGACCCGGCCGGGACCAGATCCCCGGCCTGCACGGCCCACTGCCGCTCCGACCGCCGGCGCCCGACTCCGGAGACATGCTCCCCGGCACCGTTACCGCCGCCGGGGAGGACTCCCGGTGAACGCACCGTCCGAGCCGGGGCGCTTGCCCCCCGACTTCGAGGTCTTCTTCTCCCAGCACCAGCTTGGCTTCCTCAAGCGGGCCCAAGTCCGCCTGCGCTCACGGCCCGATGCCGAGGAAGCGGTCCTGAACGCCGGCCTGCGCATGCACCAGAAGTGGAACGAGATCCTCTCCCACGCCAACCCCATGGCCTTCGTCCACACCATCCTCCGGGGCGCCATCCACGACCACTGGCGCAGGATGTCCCGCCGCAGCGAGCACGAGAGCCTGGTCGCGCACCCGCCACTTCCCACACAGCCCACCGCGGACGACCTGGTCAACCTCCGACACTACGAAGCCCTCGATCGCGCGTTGGAGAAGTTGGAGAAGACCGCCCCGCGCCAGGCGGAATGCGTCAAGCTGCGACACCTGGTGGGCCTCGACTACGACGAGATCGCCGAGTACCTCGACATCTCCCGCAGCGCGGCCAGGACCAATACCTGCCTGGGCCGGCAGCGCTTGAAGGACCTGCTGGAGCCCGCCACACAGACAGGGGAACCCGCATGACCGAGAACGAGCTGCGCGCCGCGTTGCGTGCCGAACGGCAGCGCCTGGACGCGGAATTCAGCGACCACGACACCGAGGCCTTCACCCGGCGCCTGGCCCGGCGCATCGCCGAGACCGATCCGCCGCCCGTTCCGGAAACCGCGGGGCACTCCCCTTACCGGCGCCCGGGCCGCACCTGGCGTACCCGGCGGCTGCCCGACCCCTGCCCCCCACCGGGCAGCACGGCGGCCGCCGAACTCATCGGTGAACTCCTCAGCCTGTGCGACACCATCCTCGGCTCCGGCATGGACCGGCTCGCCGCCTTCGCCGCCGACTACGACGAAGCCGGCGCCCGGGTCTTCGCCTGCCTGCTCTACGCCCAAGAGCGCCGGGAGAGCGCCCTGTACTGGTGGCGGTTCGCCGCCGGTGCCGGTGACGTCCTGGCCGCACACTGCCTGGCCGTTCACCACGCCGCGGTCGGCACCAACACCGACGCCCGCATCTGGCGACTCATGAGCCGGTACATGGGTTTCAACCCCGACCACCACCTGCCCCGACCGATCCGACCGGCCCGACAAGCCGCAACGCCGACATGCAGCCGGGCCCGGGCCGCCTTAGGCCACGACGCCGTGCTGGACGCCTTCCTCCACGAAGACCAGCTCCCCGAAGTCCTCCTGGCCCGCTGACAGACGGCGGTCTCCTTCCGCCTGCGAACGCTGCAGGCCGGAGGAGACCGCCCCTGCCACAAGCCGCGATCACGGCAGCCCGGCGACCGCACCCAGAAGCCGCGAGCGGTGAACGAAGAACACTCCGCACCCGTGCCGCCCGGCCGCCGGCCCGAAAGGCCGACCACAGCACCGCATCAAGCCGCGCTGCGGCGCCACCGAGACCCGGCCGACGAGCCGGGGATTCTCTGGCAGGCGCGAACTGCCCCGCACCAGAGGAAACAGCGAGTACGCGACGGGCCCGCCGCCGAACCTGCGCCAGAGTTGCGCCGCTAACAGCCGCCTGCTGCAGGGTGGCCCTGTTCTACCGGCAGCTCCCCCGCCGATCGGGAGCGCCACCCTGCCCGCACTCTTGCGTGCGAGGACGCCGCACGCCGGATCTCGAAGGAAGACCATGAACTCGACCGACCCCCGGGACCGCATCCAGACCCTGGTGTGGCTGCTCCTGGCCCTGGTACTCGCCCTCGTTTTCGCCGGCCTCGCCTACGTGACACACCAGCACCCCACGCTCGCGATGCCCCTGACCGTGGCCACCGGCGGCGTGACCCTGCTCCTCGCGGTGCTCGCATTCGCCGTGGCCCGCCGCTGACCTGCCGTCCGGACGGCCAGTCCGTGGGCGTGGGAAGCATCGAGCCGCTGGGACTCCCTACTGCGGTATGCATCGCATCGAGGGCGGGGCTGGACCCCCCGGGGGGCACAGCGCCCCGCTGAACCCCGCGACGGGGATGCCGGTGATCTCAGCGAGTCCTCGCCGTGGTCACGACAGCTCGCTCGTTACCGAAGCATTGGCCGGGCGACGTCCTCACCAGCGGCGCGGATATCCGTGGGATGGCTTCGGAGACCGCACTGCGGTGGAGGGATAAGGGGCCCTGGGGCACGGCCGCCCGCGCGGTGATGCACCACCGAGCGGTAACACCTGTTACCATGGGGGTATGGCGAAGACACAGCTCGGCGCACGCGTCGATTCCGAGATCGCGGAGCTCGCCCGGAAGCGGGCGGCCGACCGCGGCCTGCCCGTCGGGGACTACCTGGCCCAGCTGGTCCTGGAGGACGCCAGCGGCCTGCGCCAGCGCGCACTGGACGCCGCCGGGCGCTTCCTCGCCGAGCACCAGCACGTCTTCGACGACGCAGAGGCAGAGGGCGCCCAGCAGGCTCCCGGAGCGCACGCCGCCTGATGGATCTGCACATCGACGTCCCCTGGATCCTGCAGGTCGCCGAACTCGCCGGCGCCGGCGACCCGGCCCCGGACGACTACGGGGTCCCGGTCGCCGCCTGCGCCCGTCACCGGGCCGAGCTCCTGGAGCAGCCGGTCTACAACGGCCCCTACGCGCGGGCCGCCGCCCTGGTCCACACCCTCGGCCGGTGCCGCTGGCTGGAGCGCTCCAACCTCGCCGTCGCCGCCGCCACCGGCGTCATGTACCTGGAAGCCTCCGGCATCACCGTCAAGCCCGGCCACGAGGACGCCACCGCCCTGCGCGACCTCCTGCTCGACCCCACCTGCACCGCCTCGCAGATCGCCGCACTGCTGCGCTCCTGGCCCACTGCCACCTGAGCGCACTCCCCTCCGCTTCCGGACGGGGCCGCGTCACCGGAGAGGGTGTACAGACTGCCGGTGGGTGCGCAGGGTTCAACGGTTGCCTGCTGTGGGTCGATTGGGCTGTGGCACCGTGGGCGCAGCCTGGCCCGTCGCCTTTCCCCCGTGGTGACGGGCCAGGCTCCTTCCCGCCCTGCGGCGCCGGGAAGCCGGCTGGCGCCTGCGGGGAGCCGCGAGGGCGTCGGCATGTCTGTGGCGCGAACCTCAGTATTCATACAGAGGTTCGAATGCGGGGAGTGTGGAAAGGGATCGGGAAGCGGCCGGTTCCGGTGTATGTGCTCCGGTACTCCGGCCGAGCGGGCATCGTTAGGCAGCGCGCCGCGGGCCAGTTCACCGCGGGCATGAGGGAGGCACCGGTGAGCGACCGCAGCTCGATCGAGTGGACCGAGGCGACCTGGAACCCCACGACGGGGTGCGACCGGGTGTCGGCCGGCTGCGACAACTGCTACGCCCTCACGCTGGCCAAGCGGTTGAAGGCGATGGGGTCGGCGAAGTACCAGAATGACGGTGATCCGCGGACCTCGGGTCCCGGCTTCGGGCTGACCGTGCACCCACAGGCGCTGACCGTGCCGTTGGGCTGGCGCGCACCGCGTACGGTGTTCGTCAATTCCATGAGCGACTTGTTCCACGCCCGGGTCCCGCTGGACTACGTGCGGCGCGTATTCGACGTCATGGCTTCCACGCCGCAGCACACCTACCAGGTCCTGACCAAGCGGGCGCGGCGGCTGCGGCAGGTCGCCGACCGGCTCGAATGGCCGGCGAATCTGTGGATGGGGGTATCCGTCGAAACCGCCAAGGAGTTGCCGCGCGTGGACGATCTGCGGCTGGTGCCGGCGGCGGTGCGGTTTCTGTCGTGCGAGCCGCTCCTGGGGCCCCTTGCGGGTCTGGACCTCTCCGGCATCGACTGGGCGATTATCGGCGGCGAGTCGGGCCCCGGTGCCCGGCCGATGGACCTCCGCTGGGCCGCCGATATCGTCGAGCAGTGTCGGCGGTCCGGAACAGCGCCCTTCGTCAAGCAGCTCGGCTCGTGCTGGGACAAGGCGCACCACAAGGACATCGAGCGGTTCCCGGCTGCCCTGCAGGTGCGCGACTACCCCGCGGTCAGGAACCGGGCGCCCGCCTGAGCATGGAGCCCGCGTCGGCCGCGGCCGGCAGACCGACCTGGCTCTTGCTGGTCAGCTTGCCTGCCGACTGGACGACGACGGAGCCGTCCTCGCGCATCAGCCGTACTGCCCTCAGCGCGTGCGTGGGCATCCAGCGGGCCGTCTCGGTCAGCAGCCATCTACCCAGCGCCTCCACCGTGGCGCTGCCCAGCTTGAGTCGCTGCGTGACCAGTTCCTGCAGCTCCGGGTCGAGAGCTCCGCCGGCCTGGAAGAGATCGAGCTGTCCGATCGCCTCGGCTCCTCGGGTGCGCGGATCGCGGAAACTCTCACCGTCGCGATCGTCAACCTTCCACATCGCCTCTTTCATCGCCTTCAAGCCGGCGTCGCTGCCGGTGCCGAAGACCAGGTAGAGAGGCTGCCCGGTGCGAGGGACCAGCTGGAATTGCAGCTGGTAGCCGAAGCCCGCCCGCTGCAGCGCGGCCCGGTAGGTGCCCAGCCAGGCCCGCCACCGCTCATCCGGCCGCGCCTCCTCGGCAGCCGGCCTCCAGTGATCACGGCCGCCGAAGACCGCGTCCAGGACCTCCGCGTTGAGCTCCTCGCGGCGGCTGAACCAGTTCGGCCCGAAAGTGGTGATGACCTCGCTGGACCGGTTACAGGCGATCCGCCGCATCACCTCCAGCGGTACGTTCACGCTGCCCCAGCTGTCGAAGATCCCGAGAATCGGATGACCCCAGGCACCCAGCTCCGTCAGCAGCGGCAGGCTGTCCCGCCCGGCTTCCCCGCGCCGGACCTCCACCCGCACCGGCAGCCGGTCCAGCGGGCCGAACCGGCCCGCGAGTTCGGAAATCAGGTGCTCGTAGCGGGCGCGGTCTTTCTCGATGAAGACCAAATGCACCCGCTGCGGACTCAGGTGCATCCGTTCGACAGCGTTGTGGTGCAAGAGGCGGTCCAGGATGAACACCGGCGAGCCGGGCTCACCGCCCTCGTACCGGCCTGGGCCGGCGAACGCGTCCAGCAACGTCACCCGGGGACGGGTGTACCCGGTGCGCTGCGAGGTCTGCAGCAGGATCGGCCACCACGCATCCAGGTACCGCTGGTAGAGCCGATGCTTGGCCGCCGTCGCCGGCTCCAGTTTCCAAAGCACCCCCACGACGCCCTCCCCACTCCACCACCGGGCAACGCCGTGATTGTCCGATAACGCGCAGTAATCCGGAAGAGGGCGTCAGCCGCACGGCGACGACAGCGGTCCCGTTTCAGTGGTAGTCGCCGCCAGGGCCGGCCACCGCGCTGCCGTCTCCTGCCTGCACTTGCGCCACCTCACCTGCCTGGGGCGCGGGCGGTGCGGCACCGGCTGCACGGTTACTGACGACGCTCTCGGCTCCCAAGGTTCCGGACAGTCCCCCTCTCCCTCTGGAAGCCGTCGCGACGTACGTGCGCCGGACCGGTTCAGCCCTGCCGGCGCACCAACCGGCAGCCTCGAGGGGTCAACCGCCTGGCTGGCATCAGGGCCAACTCGTGCATCACCGTCCAGCGCCCAATCGCCGCCTCGTGGTCCGAAGTCACGACTCCACCCGCCGATAACGCGGAGCCACCAGACCGGACCAATCTGTGATGCTCGCCACAAATGCTGCGGTCGCGCGGTTTCCCTGGGGTTCCCCTGGTTTCGCTCGGTGTCGCACTCCTCCGGCGAAGAGTGGCGAGGATTCTGGACGTTAAGGCCCGTCGCTAGACTCCCCTGAACGCACAGAAGAGCCCTGGTCCCCAACGGGTTTCCTAGGCCACTGAGTTGGGAGGGCTCCCTGCGCGGTGTTCCAGCACGCTCATCTACGAGAGGAACTCCGTATGGAGGAGAGTAACGCCAAACGCCGGCCCAAGCACTTAGCCCGCATGGGCAGGTGGCGCACCAACACCACCTGCTACCTGCGGAAACGGGCAGGAGGCCGTGGCCACAACCTCCCCTCCCAGTTCCTGCAGGGCGCGGCCTACAAGCTCGGCAGCGGCGCTGTAACCTTGATCATCCTGTGGTGGGAAGCCCGGCGCTGAGACCGGTGGAGGCCGACCTGGTAACCCTCACCACGCCACGGGAGACCCTCCCTTCGTGACTTCGCGGGTGGCGTCCTCCCAGAAGACCAAGGTGCCGATCTCCTGGTTGGGGGTGTGCCATACCCCGTGGTTGGCACACCCCTCGGACCGGCCGATCGAGGCGCTCGTTCAGCGCTTCCCCGAAGCCCTGCTGAGAGAAAGGCGGGTTCCGTTCGGCCAAGGCGGAAGCTTCATGTGTTCCAGGCTTCTCCGGCGGCAGAACACCGTGCGTTCCAAGCCCGGCCCCTCAGGAACATCACGGCCGGGTGGGGGGCCTCGCACTCCCAGCATTCGACGCGCTCCCGCTCGAGGGTCTCCGGCGGCGTGACCACCACCGGTGCGGCCGCCGGATGGGCACCTGGCCACCGACGCGGGCCCACATCGGTGCCCCCACAACGATGCGGTGCACGTCCTCCATGCCGGGTTCACCGATCGGATGCCACCGGTCGTGGTCCAGTTCGATATCCAGGTAGACCTCTGCGCACCAGTGGCAGTCGGCCACCCTGGCGAGGGTGGACTCCCTTGGCTCCCCTTCTGCGCGGGGGCCCCCTTCTCCAGGGGCGAGCGCGATTGCCAGGGCCTCCACGGCCATCTCTTCGTCGTCGCCCCACCCGTGCTCGCGTCCGCGTGAAGCCAGAAGGTCCCGCACGGCCCACCAGGACGACGGGGTGTGTCCTGGGCCTTCCGCGTCGCCCGGGCGGTAGCCGGTGTTGTCGAGGCTCCCGAACAGAATGACGTCGACGCGCCGCCCGGCGGCATCGCGGTCACGGGTGTGAAGGAGAACTTCAGGGCGGGGCGCCGCGCCTGAGTAGAGGGCGAACTCCACCTCCCCCTTACCGGAGGCAACCCACGCCCGCGGCGGTTCGGTGAGAGCCCTGTCCGCGATGTGCCCCACCTTTCTGGTGATCTGCTGGGTGATCTCGTACCGGGTACGTTCCATGCGTTCCCTGGTGGTCTGCCACTGCCCCACGCACGGGATCTGCGGGCTGGTGTAGGCGTGCTTCTTGCGGCTGAGGTCGATCCCGTTCGCCCCGGCGAATTCCTCGACCCTGCGCTGTGACCAATACCGGTACGCGCCCAGCGCACGGGGCTTCATGCGTCGTAACATCCGCCCAGCATGCCAACCCTGATGGTCTGCCGTATGGCGATCAGTCGCGGACCTACAGCCGATGTCCACGTCGTCGGTATGGAGACATGGACCGAAGCCGCTCAGTGCCCCACCGCTGCGGACAGGAAAGGGCCGGCCGGGCTGGCGTGCGCTACCGGGAACCGGACCGAGGCCTTGGTGTAGCCGCCCTGGCCGCGGCCGCCTGGTCCGCCGAGGCTGCCACTCCTCACTTCCGCTTCTTGCGGTCGAACCAGACGGTGGCCGCGATGGGCGCGATGCCGGCCCAGAAGAGCATCTGGGGAATCGGGCGGTCGCTCCACGGAACCTGTGAGATCAGCAGTGCGCAGAGCATGGCCCAGGCGGCCTGGGCCAGCACGATGCGGGCCCAGAAGCCGCGGCGGACCAGGGAGCGGATGTTGAGCCGTACGCCCGCGCGCAGTCTGCGGTAGCGGCGCCAGGCGCCGAACGCCCAGATCGCCGACATGAGCACCACGACCCACACGCGGGTGGCGAGGGACACTGGCAGCTCCGGCGCCTCGCCCTCGGCGGGGAAGAGGTTCACCATCGCGCCGGCGAGCAGCAGACAGATCAGCGCCAGCCACCGAAAGCCGCGCAGCAGGCGGTAGGTGGCCTGATCGAGTCCTCTGCTGAGCGACGACGATCCGGGGACAGCGGCGAGTGCGTCGGCATACTGGCTGGCGGCCTGGGACGCCTTCACACCCGGGGTCTTCGCGGCCTTGGCGGTCTGCTGGGACAGGGCCAGCTCGTGCGTGGGGTCCAGGGACAGGATGTGGCGCTCGAGGGCGTCCGTCACCTCGTCGTTCCCGGCCACTGCGGCGAGCTTCCACAGCGTCTCGTACGCGCCGACCTCTTCCGGGGCGAGACGTACCGCCTCCTCGGCCATGGAGACACCCTCGCCCCACGTGTCCGGGTTCGGGGGAAAGCACAGAAGCTCCGCCAGGAGCGCGTACGCGCCCCACCACTGGGGATCGATGCGAACCGCCTCGCGCGCGGCCTGCCGCGCCTCGTCCCGGCGCCCCAGGCTACGCAGGACGCGGGCGCGCAGGTCGACCGCGTCGAGGTCCTCCGGCGCGACCCTCAGCCCTTCGTCGAGCGCGGCGAGCGCCTCCCCGTGCTCACCGGCGTTCATGTGGCAGCGCGCCAGCCGGGTCCAGGCGCGCACCTCGCCGGGGTCTTCCGCGAGGCGGCGGGCGAGCAGGGACTTGGCGTCCTCGTACCGCCCGAGCTCGATCAGCGCGCCCGCCTGCTGGGTCAGCGGGTGAAGGCTCACAGCTTGCGCTTCCGCTTCAGGTAGGCGACCAGGTCGTCGTACATCCCGCCCTCGTTCGCGAACATTGCCACGTTGCGGGCGGCGGCGAACCACGGCTCGGTGGACGGCACGACGGCCTTCGCCGCGTTCAGCAGGTCCTTCATGCCGATCATGCGGACGGTCCCGGTGCGGGCGGAGTCCAGCAGCGCGCTCTCGGCCGCCGCTTCGCACAGATGCGCCAGGTCCGCCCCGGACAGCCCTTCGGTGATCTTGGCCAGCTTGCCCACATCGACCGACTCGATCGGCCGGTCCCGCAGGTGATAGCGGAGGATCGCCTCGCGCGCCGCGGTGTCGGGAGGCAGCACGAGCAGGGTCCGGTCCAGGCGGCCCGGGCGGCGCAGAGCGATGTCCACATCCCAGGGGACGTTGGTGGCGGCCAGTACGAAGACGCCCTCATTGGCGCTCGGGTCGATGCCGTCCAGCTCGGTCAGCAACTGGTTGACGGTGTTGCGCATGCCGCTGTGGTGGGTACGGCTGCGCTTGGCGCCCAGCGCGTCCAGTTCGTCCAGGAACACCACGCACGGTGCCTGACGGCGCGCGACCTCGAAGACCTGGTGCATGTTGCGCTCGGAGTTGCCGATCCACATGTCGAGCACATCGCTGACCGACACGGACAGGAAACTCGCACCGAGTTCCCCGGCGACGGCGCGGGCGATGAAGGTCTTGCCGCAGCCGGGCGGACCGTACAGCAGCAGCCCGCCGCGCAGGCTCTTGCCGTACAGCTTCCGCAGCTCGGGATTGCGCAGGGGCGCGAGGAACGCGGCCTCCAGACGGTCCTTGACCTCCTGCATCCCGCCGACGTCCGCGAGCCGCACGGTACCGGGCGCGTCCACGTCCCAGGCGGAGGCGTCCCCCGGGTCCCCGCTGCCGTCGACGGTGAGCGGAGCCTCGACGAACCGGGGCGGGACGACATCACCGACCTGGTCCTCTGCGGCCCGCCAGTCGAAACCCTCCCGCGCCTCAGAGCCAGCCGCGGATGCCACGGCCTGCTCAGGCGCTGGCGCGGGTTCGGGCTCCGTGGCGGTCCCCGGCGCCGGCGCTGGAGCCGGTGCGCCCATGGCGCGGGCCATGAGCTGACGGGCTTGTGCGTCGCCCGGCGCGTGCTGCAGCGCGACCGCCACCTCGGTAACCGCCGCGTCGGACTGCCCCGCGGCCAGCAGCAACTCCGCGAGATGCAGACGCAGCGGGACGTCACCGGGCGCCGCCTCAACTGCCGTACGCAAACTCTGGATCAAAGAAGAATCCGCCCCCATGGCGCACAGCTTATGACGGCCGCACGACAGCGGCGGTGCCGGTACAGGGCCGCAGGCGTCATCGCGATGATCATTTCCGTGGTCATACCGGATGCACCTGGTGTGCGTAGACGGCACGCCGCAGGAACTGCTGGACGCGGCCTGCAACCACCGAGTCGAACTGAACGGAAAACCTCCGCGGAGGGGCGCGCGTCCGACAGGCGCAGGTAAAGACCTTGACCCCCGTTTCTTACAGTCCTTAAGGTTTGTTCATGGAGAAGACCTTGGGTATTGAGGCCGCCCGTGCACGACTTGGCGACATCGCCGATCACGCCCGCACCACTGGCCAAGTCACCCACCTCACCCGGCACGGCCGGACCGTGGCAGTCATCGGCCCCGCCCACGCCGTACAGCCCGCCGGCAACGTGAAGGTCATGTTGTTCGTCGGGGACGAGGACGGCCGGCCCTGCACCCTTCCCGCCGTACCTCGCATCGGGGACACGTTCCGCCTCTTCAACGACGAGGACGAGGACTCCTTCTGGCTCGTCGTCGCCGTCCAATGGGACCTCGGGCCAAACGGCGAAGCCGAAGTCAACGTCCTGCTTGACCCCCACGACGTGAGAACCGCCGAACGCGACGCCACCGAAAACGCAGACCATGCCTGAGTCCCAGGCGGCCCGTATGGCCGCCAGCATGCTCAACCGCGAGCACGCCGTTCTCGCCCGCGAAGCCCAGGACATCGCTGACGCCGCTGCTCGCCTCGCCAGCGACATCCCGGCCGGGTTGACCGCTGGCGAGGAGAAGCAGCTGGCTCGGGCGGTGCAGCAATTCCTCGTTCGCGCTACCCGTGCGTCGGCGA
Source organism: Streptomyces sp. S07_1.15 (assembly GCF_020739505.1). Lineage (NCBI taxonomy): Bacteria > Bacillati > Actinomycetota > Actinomycetes > Kitasatosporales > Streptomycetaceae > Streptomyces > Streptomyces sp. S07_1.15. Next base: position 49,800 of record NZ_JAJBZK010000002.1, on the reverse strand, counting down.
TGCGGGAAGTCGCCACCCTGTACGAGGCCGAGATCGCTCCCACAGAGGAGCGCTGAGAAGGCTGACTTGAGCGCCCCCACCGGCCTGTGGGCGTAGCCACCCCGCCGGAGGCGAGAAACTGCGGCTGCTCGGCCGCAGCCAAAGCCCGCCCTGAGCGCGCCTCGGGTGGCATGCCGTCGAACGCGATGACACGGGACACCTCCACCGCCAGAGAACGCAGAACGTACGGAATAAGGTCGCAAAGCGTACGCGATTTGTACGCTAGGCTGTCGGTGGAGGTCCCCATGTCCGAGTTGTTCGACGCAGTCGACGCTCTTATCGCGTCCCGTGCCCCGCTGCCGCTGCCGGAGGAGCGCAAGCGACTGCGCAAGGCCCACGGCCTGACGGTCGATGAAGTGGCCGCGGCCTTGAAGGTACGTCGGGCCACGGTCAGCGGCTGGGAGTCCGGCAAGACCGAACCACGACCGCCGGAACGCAATGCGTATGCACGACTGTTGGCACAGCTCGCGGAGCTCTACCCGGCCCCCGTCGAAAGCGCCACGCCTGCGCGGGAGACCACGACGCCGGAAACCTTCACCGCTGCCCCCACCCCGGCGCCGGAAACGCCGGCCGAGCCCCCTGGTACCGAGGCGGTGACCACGGCGGAGAACGCCCAGCCCCATACCGCCGGTGGTGCCCCTCCGCCTGCGCCGGTCGCCGGGCCGCGGCCGGCCCGGACGACCAGAACGTCGTCGCCCCCACGGCGCACGGCGGCGAGAAAGCTGACCCCGGCCGGCACCTCGACCGGTGGCGGTGATGCGCGTTTTGAGAACGGGCCGCTTGCGGTCGTCGACGTCGAAGGCGGGCAGGTGCTGGCGTACTGCGTCGGCGGCCTGGTCCTGGACGTGCCCGCGAAGTCGCTCCCGGCCCTGGTGGACTGGACCCTCAAGGAGGCAAGGCTCGGGGCGCCGAAGCTGTCCGGGCCGGGCAAGGACTCAGACCCACTGCTCGTGCTCACCGAAGCCGCGTGCAAGCGCTACGGCCTGCCCGTGACCCTCACCGATGAGGAGCGGCTCGCCGGTCGGATCCCGGAAGGCCACAAGGTCATCAAGCAGCTGGCCCGCGCGGAGTGGAAGCTCACTAAGCGCGGCTTCGGGCCGTGGGCGCGGATCTACCGCCCGGCCCGCGGCTCCGAACGCGCCTGCGTCCAGCTGTGCATCCCCTCCTGGCACGCCCTCGACTCCCGCCACTGGGGCGAGGCCGCCCAGCTTCCGCCGCCGGAACTCGCCCGGGTCCTGGGCACGTACGCGTCCCGGGTGATGACGCCGCGCGGGTCGACCGCCGTCACCGGCCTGGAGCTGATGACCGCCCTGCACCCGCCGACCCGCGCCTCCGCACCGGACGCGACGGGCAAGCGGCACTCCGAGCACAACCCCGGCAGCCTGGGCACGCACCCCATGGACTGCGCGCCGTGCGAGGCCCCCGACGGGCACCCGCTGCTCGCCGACCTGCCCCGGTTCCACGTCCGCGGCCCCGAAGAGAAGTTGTTCGAGGAAGCCTATGACTGGGCGCGGCCGCTCACTGACGCCGAATGCCTGCGCCGGCACCTGGTGGGCATCGACGTGAACATGGCCTTCGCCGCCGGAGCCAACGGACTGGTTGTGGGCCTCGGCAAGCCGACGCACCTCAAGCAGCCGGCCTTCGATGCCAAGCTGCCCGGCGCGTGGCTGGTGGACCTCTCCCACGTCGACCTGTCGAAGGTGAAGGTCGGCAAGGAGTGGACGGAGCTGGACGGCGCCCTGCTGCCCAGCCCGTTCACCCCGAAGGGCGAGCGCCCCCAGGGCCCGGCCTGGTACGCCACCCCGACCGTCGCCTATGCCGCCGAGCTCGGCTACGAGGTCCACCCCACCGAGGCCTGGGTGCGGTACGACAACGGCCGCTACATGGACGGCTGGTACAACCGGCTGCGTGACGCCTACATCGCCACGATGGCCGACCTCGGGGTCACCGCCGACCTGCCGCCGGAGGAGTTCCTGGCGGCGATGGACGGCTACCGGCAGCGCGACCCGGAACTGGCGATCGTGGTGTCCGCGATCAAGGCGACCGTCAAGGGCGGCATCGGCAAGCTCCGTGAGCGGCCCCGCGGCGAGGGCTGGAAACCCGGTCAGCCGTGGCGGGCCCTGTCCCGGCCGACATGGCGCCCCGACATCCGCGCGGCCGTCATCTCCCGCACGCGCACCAACATGCACCGCAAGATCGTCAAGCACGCCGCGTTCACCGGCCAGTACCCGGTCGCGATCCTCTCCGACTGCGCCGTCTACGCGGCCGACGGGACCAGCCCGCTGGACTTCCTGCCCTACCGCGCCAGCAAGCCCCTCCCCGGCGGCTTCAAACTCGGGGTGAACCCGGGGTTGGTGAAGTGGGAGGGTACCCAGAGCGTGCTGTGGGGCGAAGGCCTGCATGAGCAGTACGGCCAGGATCTCAACTTGGCCCGGTACATCAAGGACGGCCAGGTCACCGGCCAGGACAACGGGGAGTAGACCCGATGAGCATGTTCGGGGAAGGCCTGGACAAGGCGGTGCAGCGGGCGTTCACGCGCCCGATCCCGAAGTCGGCCGGCGCGCAGATGCGATACCTGGTCAAGCAGCTCAAGGGCACCCGTGCCGTCGCCCAGATGCTGCGGGTCTCCCAGCGCACCGTCGAACGGTACGTGAAGGGCCAGATCAAAAAGCCCCGCCCGGACCTCGCCGCCCGCCTGGAGAACGAGGTGACGAAGCGGTGGCAGCCGCAGGTCCGCGCCAAGGCGAGAGAGAGGGCGGCGACCACCGGCGGCATCGTCATCGACACCCGGGCCCGCATCGGCTACACCGCACCGGTCGGCTCCACTGACGACGCCCGGATCCGGCACCTGACCATCGCGCTGCCTCCGCAGTACGCCGCCCGGCTCTTCGACGCCCAGCAGCAGGGCGCTGGCGACCAGCGCCTGCAGGAGATCGCCGCCGAAGCGCTCAAGGACGTGTACTTCCAGGACGGCGGCCGCCGCGCCGGAAGCCTGGAGGAAGTCCGCTTCACCGACATCGAGCATCTCGACTTCGACCTGTAGGGCACCTGAACGCGAGCGAGCCGACAGCCTCGGTGTGACTGCGTTGCAACTGGCGAGTAAGCGCAGCTCTTGGCAGGCTGAGCGTCGGGCCGCGGGCTGGTCAAATGAGGATGTCGTCTTGGAGAGGGCTGGGGTGCGGTACACCGACCGATGCCAACCGGCGGCGGTAGCTTGCTCCGCGCCGGGCTGCGGGGCACGGTCTGTCGCTGACTGATTCCCGGAAATGCTGACGGCCAACGGGTCAGGCAACCGGGACCGGGTGGGTGGTGAGCCACAGCTGTAGCTCGCGATGTCGGAACTGGTAAGCCGGGCCTGAGTAGCGCATCAACCCTATGTCGCAGCTCCAGTCGAGGAAACGCGCTAGCCGGAACGGCACTCGCCTCCGCGCGCACATCAAGAACACCAGGTACCGCCACGCAGCGTCCCCGCCCACTAGGATGCCCGCGAGGCAGGCGGCCAGGCCGACGGCCAGGCCAAACCACAATCCGACCGCCAGCCCGCACACCATCCCGACGGTCAGCCCAGCCACCAGGCCCACCGTCAGGCCAAGTTGTACGTTCTCGCCGATGATCACGCCTGGCTTGGCCGCAGAGCTTTCTGTGGCCAGCGCTCCTGACAGTACGAACAGCACGCATAGCACCCCGGTTGCCAGCCCGCATGCCAGCCCCGTCCCCAACACAGCTGTCTCTCCGGCCGTTCGCCCGAACATCAGCCCGACTGGCAGCCCGGCAATTGTGAAGGCGATAAGCCCGAACCACATGCCGGTCGTCGTCCCGAGCACCAGTCCGAGCACCAAATCACCGGCGCGCGCCCGACGGTGGAGACTGAGACGCCCTGCGATTAGTTCTGGTGTTGCGTGATAGGGCCCGAGTAGGAGAGCCGAGGCTCCAAAGCCGAGGGCGACGTAGGCCTCGGAGGTATCGACCTGGGCGAAGACAACAAAACCCAGGGGGAGGAGAAGGATCAGGGCGGTCAGGAAAGTGAAGCTTCCCCTTGATGTTGGACACCTGGAGACTGGGATGTGAGATCCCGGAGGAAGTAGTGCCAGGTGGGAAACAGCAACAGCCGCAGCAGGCGGTACTCGGAGGAGTTCAAGCGGGACGCGGTCGCGCTGGTCCATTCCTCCGGCAGGAGTGTCGCGGTGGTGGCCCGGGAGCTCGGTGTCAGCGCGGAGGGCCTGCGGAACTGGGTGAAGCAGGACACGGTCGACCGTGGCCAGGGGGCGGCGGGTGAGCTGAGGAGCGCGGAGCGGGAAGAGTTGCGGCGGTGGCGGCGGCAGAACCGTGAGCAGGCCGAGACGATCGAGGTGCTGCGAAAAGCGGCGGTCTTCTTCGCGCAGGAGAGCGATCGATGAACGAGGTGTATGCGTTCATCGAGGCGGAGAAGACCACCCACGGTGTCGCTCTGTTGTGCCGGCTGCTGAAGGTGGCCCGGTCCTCCTTCTACGCCTGGCTGGCCGGCGAGAAGGCCCGCGCCGCCCGCCGGGCCGCCGATGAGGCCCTGGCCCACGAGATCACGGTCCTGCACGTCGCCTCGCGGGCGACCTACGGGGTCCCGCGTATCCACGCCGGGTTGCGCAGGCTCGGCCACCGGATCAACCACAAGCGCATCGAGCGGGTCATGCGTGACTGCGGCATCACCGGCGTCACCCGCCGCAAGCGCAAGAGCCTGACCCGCCCGGCGAAGAAGGCCGTGCCCGCCCTCGACCTGATCGGCCGCGACTTCACCGCGAGCGCGCCGGGGACCAGACTGGTCGGCGACATCACCTACATCCCCACCGGTGAGGGCTGGCTGTATCTGGCGACCTGGCTGGACCTGGCCACCCGCGAGATCGTCGGCTACTCGATGGCCGACCACCACCGCGCCACCCTGGTCGTCGACGCCCTGGCCATGGCGGCCGGCCGCGGCCGGCTCCGGCCCCGCTGCATCGTGCACTCCGACCGCGGAGCGGAATACACCTCCGACGAACTCCGCCGCACCATAGACCGGTTGGGACTGCGGCAGAGCATGGGCCGGTCTCGTCATCTGAAAACGCTCGAGCCCTGCCCCATCGCGACCTTACGCTTGACGGCGTGGATGAGACCATCTCGCACTCGCTCCTCCAGAGCGCATGGAGCGCCCGTCGTCACGCTCGCGTCCGAGGCAACCGGCGCGTTGGAGCTGCGGTGCTAAGCAAAAATGGCGCGATATTCATTGGATGTAACATACAGCAAAAATTTCATACATGTGACCTACACGCCGAAGTCACCGCAATTGCCGCAATGCTTTCTGCTGGCCACATGGCGTTAGACGCCATTGCGATCGTTTCTGACCACGAAGGAATACCGCCATGTGGAGCGTGCCGTGACTGGATCGTAGAATTTGGCGGCGATACATGCTGGGTGATCTGGGAGGGTGAAAACGTCGGAAGTACCCATACATGGCAAGCTTCTGAACTTCTGCCTTTTCACCCGCCGTACAACTAGCATAGAAGTCACTTGCGTGAGGCTGCCTTCACGGCAGCTTCTTCGTGAACTCGTCGCCACAAGCGAATCGAGTTGCGAAAGCGGGGCCTATCGACGGAATTTGGAATCTTGATCGTCATCGCATCGTCCGCGAAGTTTGGATCGGCGTGAAAACGGAAATATCCATCACGACTCGAAGCAAGCCAGTGACGGGCACGGCGATCAATTTCCGCGTCGATATTGTCAGCATATGGAGACTGCACTACAACACTGGATAGGGTTGCGCCGATCCGGGCAAGCATAGCAGTGTCCCCTATTTCGCTATATGACATAACGGAATGCGCGATCGCGGGATCGACTGCGTAAAAAGATCCTGTCCCCCTTTTTGGAAATAGATCATGGCAAAAGCTCTGCTGGACAGCATAGGAATAGAGGAGCTGGAAGGGTGTAGACCAGAAACCAGTTAGAGGAGCTTTCGTCGCGCATGCAGCGCCGGAAGCGGAGGTACGGAAGGCTGCCACGAGGGATTCCAGTGCGTCGCCCGGAATCACGATGTCGTTGTCAACGACGACGAGGATTTCCGAATGCGAGTCCAGAGCGACTTCCGCCCCATAACGGATTGCTGCACGCTTATCCGCGAATGGCATAGCTGAAGTCATCAGCGGAATCTCTGCCTTCAGGTATGTCATTAGAATGGCAAGAGTAGACTTGCAATGCTCACCATTGACATGAAGGTGGATCATGTAGGAACCGCCGCAAACGTCTTTGGCTTGCCTTGCAAGTTCCCGCGCCAATACGCCCGCCCATGACGCCCGACCTAGATCATGCGAATACCATGGTATAAAAATATGGGCTCTCACTCAAACCGCCTATCATCTAGATTGAGTTGGATCAGCGAGATCTGCTCGGACAAGATGTTGTGAACCGCTTTTCGCTCGCTGGCTTCCATTAGCTGCGGTCGCCTAACTGCGAATAGCAACCGATCGGACGCTACCATTGCTTCGTTGTAGACGCTCAGGTCCTGCGTAAAAACCGTTATTGTCGGAAGGGCCAAAGGTCGCACGGTATGAAATTCGTCCACCGGAATTGAGTACAGATGGCCGGCCAGCCGAACCCTGGCTGCAGCGGACCGAAGCGAAATCGAGCCGCATTCCGCGAGTTCCAACTGGCCAGGAGTACCGGGCTTAAACGCGTAACATCGGAGACTGACACCAGAAGCGTGAGGTAGCCACCTAGTTTCTTCGAAAGAGCCAGCGACAATTCTACTCAAAATAGGGTGTCGATGAGAGTGAATGTTACTTACCGACCAGTCGCGCTCCTGATCCCACAAGTGAACACGGATTTGCCGGTTAAAAGAGGATCCTAGCGTAACTTTTACAAATCCATTTTCGTGACGATAAACATGGACCTCGGATAACCGGCGTGCGGCAAATTGCAAGAGCTGCAATATGACTCGATCGTCTCCGAGTAGCGAATCATCTTGAGCAATTTGAGAGGTCAAGGAATCCAGCGTACGCGGCATTTCGGTCCTTTCATCGAACGACATCCTCGACTTTCTTCACGATGTCAGCCTGAGTTGAATTATCCGACAATTCGGGAAAGTCGAGTTGCAATATCGTGAGTATGTCCTGCACACTGTGTGCGTCTATGGCGGCGAGTTGTGGCCCAACAGAGTCAAGATTTATCTCACGCGCGTTCATTGATTTGAACTTCTCAAAATAGGAGCAGGACGTCGCAAAGTACGGGCTGTCTGCTTCAAAACCGAAAGCAGGAGCGGTCTGGTCCTCGTGTGTGACAAATCCGTAACTGTCGCACAGGTCGATTCTGAACGGATTATCTAAGTCGGTCACGAATACTCGGGCTTCAAAGCTTGAAATGGTCGCTTTGGCTTTGGCCAAGGACAGGACGGTTGAGGCAATCTCGATTTTAATGTGCCGCGCCGTGAAAGGAAATGGCTCCCTGCGTCGTCGAGAATTTCGCCTATCGGCGTGTGCCTTGCACGCGTCATCGAGTCTCGGGTCGAGTAGAATTACTATCAATCGAAGCGGCGCGGGGCTTCGCGCAGATCGTAGTATGAAGGCCGGAACGACGTTCTCGCGCACCCAACGACCTATCTGTCCATGGTGATACCAGATAGTAGAGTCGGCGGCCAGACGTGAGAACTGCTTAGCGCTGGCGTCACCGTCAATGACCCGTGTTTCATGTGCTTGCTTTTCCCTCGCCAGGAAGATTCCTAGGAAGATTATACTTAGAGCCCATACAATAATTGCGCCAGCGATGCTTGACGTGAGCTCTCGAAAGACCTGTCTTTTGCCGCCTTCGCCGCCAAGTAGAATGCGAGTTCCGATGGCGATGACGAGAAGCAACGCGCTCGACAAATACAGGAATCGCCTGACGCGTATGCTGGCTAAATCATTGAACATTCCAGAGCCCTTTATGTAGCGTGTACAATTGCTCTGCTAGGCAGGAGAGCTCTTCATCGGCGAGGGCGTCCGATACTCGCTTCCACATTGCGATGTTCTCTCGTGCCCAAACGGTATAGCGCTCTTTCATCTCGCTGAAGTAGAAGTAATATCCCTCCTTAAGTCGGCCTTCCTGCTCGGTGACAATTCGCATCGCCAGGTCGCGCAGTGTGACTTGATTCTCGGCTAGATAGGCCGGGGCTAGAAGTAGTGGCGTGAAGGGTAGCGCCTTAAAGAGAGTGTCTGCATCTGACAGACAGGCGGCCTCAATAGAGATCTTCGGTCCCCTTGTAGTCAGATTGGCTTCATCCACTATTTGGATGACTTTTTTCGCTTGAGAGGGGCTATATCCTGCTATTTTCATTCGCTTCGCAATGAGTCCCGCTCCTACGGTCGGCTCAGAGTTGGGCCGAATGAGGTAGTTCAGATCGTGCACAAGCGCAGCCGACCCGACAATTTCCTCGTCTGCGTCGTGACTCTGCGCCAGTTCCATGGCGTGCTTGGTAACGAAGCGTGCGTGGGGCCAACCGTGGTAAAGCAAGGTCGAGTGATTGGCGTCAAGCAGTTGGCGTATATCATCATGGAGGCGTCTCAGCGAGTCATTGTGCGGACGCCGTTCAATCATTTCTACGCCGCGCAGGTCCGCCGCGTCGGCGTCGCCCGAAATGTGCACGAGCGTGACTATACCGTGCTGAGAGCGTGCAGGACCGTGACGGTGCGAGAAAGGTGCTGTTAGTGCTGCGTCCCCGCGGACTGGCACGCCAGGTGTAAGTCTTGATTGTTTAATCGTCCCTGCAGGTCGGGGCGAGGGTGGCCGCAGACATGGGAACGGCCACCGTGATCATTGTCGTGGGTGAAAACGATCAAGAACCAGGTGTGGGAACCGCCCACCAATACTCCGGTGCGCTTGGCGGGGTGGGCCTGTGCCAAGTTGCCGTCCCTCTCACCTACGCTTCGCCGCGCGGTCGCGCCCTGATCGACCGTGAGCTCTACCCTCTTCCGGCCCGACACACCACTCACCGTCGAGAGGATCGAAACGGAGTACGCCTACCTCCAGCAGGCGTACTCCGCCCTGCCCCGCCTCATCCCCCGCCAGCGCCTGTTCACCGACAACCCGCACGCCCCCTGGCCCACGCAGTGCTGGTCAAGCAGTGGGTAGAGGTCGACACCTCCCGGCCACTGCACCTTCTGCGCGCCAACGACCTCACCCCCGCCACGCTTGCCCAGCTCAACCAGTTCGTCGCGATCACCCGGTCTCTGCTGGACCGGGCGCCGACCGAGGAAACCCTGCTGCCGGACATCATCGACAACCGGTTCCGCAACCTGGCCCTGGACACCGCAGGGCAACTGCGGCTGCTCGACACCAACCAGCTCATCAATACCCATGCGCTGCGGGCCCTGGCCCCCGGCCGGCACCTGGACCTCACCCGCCGCCCCATCCACGCCATGGTGCTGCGACGCCTGATGTTCCTCGACGCCGCCTTCCGCGGCCGTACCTGCGACCAACTCACCACCGACCCCGTCTACGCCCGCTACCTGACCCCAGCCGGCTTCGACACCCTCTTCCAGGCGAGCGCCGAAACAGGCGAACCCTGCGGCGGGACGCACGAGGCGGCCACAACACCACCCCGCCTCTGGCACCATAGGTAACGACCCACTCACCAAAAGCGATCATGAAGGATTCTCATGCTGCGCATCGCTCTGCCCAACAAAGGTTCCCTTTCCGGACCAGCGGGCGCGATGCTCCATGAAGCCGGATACCGCCAGCGAAGTGACACCAAAGAGCTCGTCGTCGTCGACGAGCAGAACGACGTCGAGTTCTTCTACCTGCGCCCCCGCGACATCGCCGTCTACGTCGGCTCCGGCCAGCTCGACATCGGCATCACCGGCCGCGACCTCCTGCTGGACTCCGCCGCGGCGGCTGAAGAAGTCCTGCAACTGGGCTTTGCCCGCTCCACCTTCCACTTCGCCGGCACCCCCGGAACCGCCGAATCGGTGCACGACCTGGCTGGGATGACGATCGCCACCTCCTACCCCGGCGTGGTGGCCAAGCACCTGGCCGACCAAGGCGTCCACGCCGGGAACATCGTCCGTCTCGACGGCGCGGTGGAGACCTCGCTGCGGCTCGGCGTCGCCCAGGTGATCGCCGACGTCGTCGAAACCGGAACGACACTGGCCCACCTGGGCCTGGTGGTCATCGGCGAACCGCTGATGGAATCCGAAGCCATCGTCATCCGCCCTGCCGGAGCGGACACCACCAACGAGGCCGTCCAGAGGTTCCTGCGCCGCCTGCAAAGCGTCCAGGTTGCCCGCTCCTACGTGATGATGGACTACGACATCCGCATGGAAGACGTGGAGGCAGCCGTGGCTCTCACGCCCGGCCTGGAGTCACCGACCGTCTCCCCGCTCCACAAGCAGGGCTGGGCGGCCGTCCGCGCCATGGTCCCGGCCGACCAGGCTCAGCACATCATGGACAAACTGGAGACCGTCGGCGCCCGCGCCATCCTGACCGCCCGCATCCACGCCTGCCGAGTCTGAACCAGACCGGAACCGTTCCCGGCCCCGGAGACCGCACTCCCCCGTGGCGTAACCTCCGGGGCCGAACCCCGCACACAGCCGTGCCCGACGCCGCAGACCCCTCCAACCCCGCACGAGCTGAGGGCTTCCGCACGCCGACCGCACGCGAACCGGCCTGCGATCCCGGGAGTGATATCACTCCCGCTGCGCCGTCGCTAGAGTGGTCTCGGAAGCGAGAAAATGTCACCGGCCCGGGGAGCGGTCATGAGTGAGCCGTGGACCATCGAACGCATCCGCGACGCTCTCGATGATCCAGAACTGACCAAGCGGTTCCTCACGGAAATCAACCGGGCGCCGGCCCACGAACTGCTGCAGACCTTCGCCCGCTGGGAGCGCACAGCGAAGGACATCACCGCCGCCATCGAACGCGGCCGTGAGCTGGCCGCGTTCGATGAGCGGGGCGAGGAACCGCCGGGGGAGTGGTCAGACGCGACCGACCGGGTCCTGGCGGAGGCGGGGCGCATCCGGGCTGCCCGGGGCGCTGCCTGATCGGTCAACCGGATCACACAGGGTCGCCGAACCGCTACGCTGTTCCTCGGGTGCGCGGGGGCCTACAGACGTTGATCCGTAGGGCGCATTGCGTCCAGGTCCGAGGGGGAGGCCCTTGTACCGCCTCAAGTTCGATCCGTCGGCCGAGGTCGTCTTCGACTCGCTACCGCCACACGTCAGCGAAGAGCTCACGCTGGCTCTGGCCGACGCCTGCTACGACCCTCTCGGCGCGACCCGCTCCTACGGGGAAGCCGACGACGTCATGCGGACGGTGGTCACCGAGCACGCCCAAGTCGTCCTCCTCGTCGGCCACACCCTCAAGACGATCACGGTGCTGCAGGTCGGCCATCTCGGATGACAACGCCAGCCCACTGGTTAAGGGCCGCTCCGGGCCGGGGAAATCGGCGCGTCTGCGCGCCGTCGTCTCAGCCCCGCAGGGAGCAGTAGGGGCTCGGCGCCGCCCGTCTGTCCCCGGGCTCAAGGCCGCCCGAGGGGACCACCGGCTTCGCCGGTGGGCGGATCGATCGCTGTGGCTACGACTCGGCGGGGGCCGGCAGGCGGCGGGCGAGCGCTCCGGCGAGTTCGTAGGCCACCTCCGACTCTTCACCACCGCAGGAGCCAAGGAGTTCCAGCAGCTGCACCACCGCCCTGGCCTCCCCCAGCGAGAGCAGAGGCAAGCGCGGCTCCTTTTCCCCAGCCAGAACCCACAGGCCCGCCGCGTCACCCGCTGTGATCATCTCCGCCATGCTGGGCACAACGGCGCCGAGGCCCAATGAGTCACTCCGCGCCCATTGGGCGGACTACTACCCGCGCACCCGGGAAAGGGGTGGAGAGCAGGAGGCCGAGCTATCTCTTCCCTCTCTCGGGCGGGTCCAGCCGAGCCGGAGAAGCCATCACTGCACCTCTTCGTCCGTGAACTCCCTCGGCAGGCTGCCTCCGAAGTCGAAGAGCGCGAGCCACGTGCCGAGGATGTCGACGACGTCCGCGCCGGGCCACCCGTCCTTTCGTTCCTCCAGCTCGGTCAGCTCCTGGCGCAGTGCGATGACGGCTCTTCCTACGGGCGTCTTCGGGTCGGGAATGATCACGATCGTGTCTTTCTCGGTGAGGGCGGGGACGTCCGGTCCGCGGCATGCCCCGCCGGATGTGCGCGCGGGAGTCTGGTCCTGTGATCAGGGCGGCTTCGGCATGAAGGCTCAGAACTCGCTGAGAAGGCGGAGGCTGATGTGCCAGAGACAGGCCAGGGGCTAAAGCTCCAGGTCCAGGAGGGTGCGCAGCAGGGCGGCGTGGTCGGCGGGCAGGACAGCCTCACGCAGGGTGCGCTTGCGCAGGATGGGCACGTCCAGGCTGATGCCAACCGGGAGGTCGGACGCGTTCTGGTGGGGGACGAGCCGGTAGTGCGAGACAGCGATCATCCAAGCCTCGTACCGGTCGGCAGGGCTGCCGCTGCGGGCGGCGTGCCCCGCGTCGGGGGAGCGGGACGGGCAGGGGCAGGACGGGTCGGTGCAGGGCCTCCCTGCGGGGTTGCCGGCCAGGACGGGGCTGTGCCGGTAGTGCGTGGCCGTGCCGTTCAGCATGGGGCAGTGCGCGGCGGTGTAGGGCAGGCACTCCGGATGCAGTGCCGGTTCGGGTGAGGCTCCTTCGGCCACGTCGACCGGGCGAACGATCAGGAAGCACCGTTCGTCCAGCGGTTGGCCACAGATCTGGCACAGGCGCTTCAGGAAGGCCGTTCGGGCACGGTTGGCGTCGAGGCTGCCGAAGACCGCGTGGTCGCCGTGGGTCAGGGACACCCACGGCACCACCAGCCCGCCCGCCAGTGGCTGTCGGGCGCAGCGTTGGGGGATTGCGCGCATTTGGGACGTCCTTCAACTCGTGGAAACGTGAGGGCTACGCGAGGACGGCGGGGTGCCGTTTTCGGCATCAGCTGCTGGCTGGTCCTGAGCGCGCCCGTCCGTCGGTGGAAGGCGGAGTGTGGGAGGAGAAGACGTAGTGGCCCAGGTCGCGCAGTGCGTCGGCGGTTCGGTCCACGGCATCGGGGCCGCTGTCGGTCTGGCGGATGTACGCCTCGATCTCGCGATTCCAGGTGAACCCCTGGTCGGTGAGGGTCTTCTCGGTGTCCTGCGTGAGATCAAGAGAGGACTCGGGAGCGGCGACCAGTCCGTGAGCGAGGTCGGGGACGACCAGGAACATTTGGTCTCCTTTCCGTCGCGTGCTGCCCCAGGGATGGGGCGGCCCGCGGGCAAAGTGACGGCCGGGCACCAGGTGAGGGGGTCGGAGCTGCCGGGACGGCGAAGGGCACGGGTTGGGCGGCCTCCCGGCTCGGAACCGGGTTCAGGACAGACCTGCCGTGCGGTGTCAGCTCCGGGGACGGGTATCGGGGAGTTCACCCACGGCGCACCGGACGCCCAGACGCCATCCCTCGGCCATTTCCGAACGCCATCGCGCGCGGATCACCTCGGGGACGTCTACACCGAGGTGGGTGCGCGGTGCATCGGGGAACTGGTCGACCGGCTCGGGGTCTCGCACAGGCGCGGTGATGACGGCGACTGCCTCGGCGGTGGAGGCGGCCGGACCCCACTCGTAGTCGGGGCATGGGCCGGTCAGCTTCCATACGGACTCTCCGCCCATCTGAAGGGTGTAGCGCAGCTCCCAGGTGAGGCCCTGGTGCGTGACGGTGTGCGTGATTGCGCTTCCGGGCTTTGTGCTGCCGTCGAAGGTGACGCCAGCGGCGGCCAGGGCGGAGCGGAGTTCCTTGGTGAACTCCTCAGGAGTGGCATGGGGCAGGACGGACACGGGGAACCTCCTTCGACGGGTGCGGAGGAGCCGGGGTGTGTGTCCCGGCGGGGCAGCGAGGGATGGAAGAGCGCGCAGAGGCGATCAGCAGGGCAGACGCCACCCGCCCGTCCTTGCCTGGGTCTGCGAGCGGGAGCTGCGATCCAATAATAGTGGAGAATTGCCGTAGGTGAACCCCCATCTGAGCTGGGAATTTGTGCCATCAACGCAGTATCAGGCGGAGACCTCAGGCTCGGCCTGAGCGTTTGATCTGTCCGATACCCGCTGGGCTCAGATCCATCTGGTCTTGGGACTCCACCGCAGGTGACCTTTCGGTCCGCTTGTCCGCCTACCCTCCACTGCGTCCCAGCCCGTCTCACACACAGCAGCCTCCCAGCAGGTCAGCACGTGGGATGTCCCATGAAGCCCTCAACCCGATGCAACTCCTGGCGCCGAACAGTGGACTCTCGCAATCTCAATGGTGTGAGCCGGGAGGCGCCGTTCGCCTCTCGCCGTCTCCACCACTGCAAGGAGGACCTGATGAACTCTCTGCTGTCCCGAACAGCGATCAGCACTGCCATCGGAGCGTGTCTTCTCTTCACCAGCGCCGCCGTCGCGTCTGCGAGCACCGTCGCTCATCAGGCGAGCACTGGGGGTACTGCACCCGCCTGCATCGGCCGCGCCGCGTCTGATCTCGGAGGATTCGTATACGTATCAAACAATTGCGGGAGGACGATGCGAGTCAAGGTCATCATCGATTTCGGACCTGACTCGTCTTGTTGGACACTGGCGCCGGGGCAACAACGCCGCCACAACTATTTCGGGTCCTACGGCAGGACAATCACCTGCTGATGCCTGCCAGTTGGACTCCCCAAGCCTGACGGCGTAGCACCTGGTCGTCCTGGGCGCCGTATGACCACCGTCCGGTAGTCGGCCCGCTCGTCGTGGCCCCGGCTCGGACACCCCACCGGGCCGCAGTTCACCATGCTCCCCCTGGCCCTTCGAGGGGGGCCGGGGGGAGGACAAGCTCGCTGCCGAAGCCCACGCACGGCGCCGGCTGCAGTGGGCCCACCACCTGCTCCACCAAGACGGGACCGCCGGGGCCTTGGTGCGGCCGAATCAAGGCCCCGTGGCGCCACGCAGGTCCGTAGCCAGGTGAAAGCGCCCGCGGCCTGCTGGATGCGTGTCCCACCGGACCGTTGGTGCGATGACGGCCAATTGCCGGACAGCGGGAGATACGGGAACACGGGCGCGGCGGCGTCGGCCTGGCAGACGGGAGCCGATCGGAGCGGCAGCGCGGCGGGGCGCGGTACCGGTGCGGCGGCGGGCGACGCGCTGCAAACGGGCGGCGCGACCGGAGCGGCGGGGCAGTATGGCCATGCACACGTTGATACGGGCGGCAGGCGATCGGCGCGCCCAGTTTTTCCAAGGCTGTAGCAGTGCGTGAGCGAGTGGGATGGGTACTTGCTAGCCCAAGCGGCGGTGCGGCCCCGGCTTCCCCCGCCGCGCGGCAACCCTGCTGTCCGGGCAAACGCGCACATCTCTGCCTCACATACGTGAGCCTTCCGGCGACCCCAGATAACCACTGGAGTTGTCGGCTAGGTTCGGCGGTCAGAGTGCCGAGGTCTGCGGATCGTGACGCCGATGTGATGGTGGTCAGCCTGTCGTGGTCACCGAACCGGTCAGGGCCCGCCGGTGAGCTGATGCCGACCTGCCAGCCCCGCTCCCGGGGCTGGCGTACCGGCAGCCGGGCCACTCGTCCCGGCCTCGACAAGGGGTCTGTATGAAGATCACCGCACTGGCGCGCGTCGGCGCCGCCGCGGCCACCGGCGTAGTGCTGCTCACCGGCGGGGCCGTCGCCCTGGCACCGGCAGCGAACGCCGTCGGTGGGCACTCTCGTTGCACAGCCGACGCCAACTACACCGGCAAGGTCAGAGTCGCCAACGTCAACCTCCGCAAGGGGCCGGGAACCTCGCACAAGTCCTACGGCCAGCTGACCAAGGGCGCCCGGGTTTACGTCGACTGCTACCGGCAGCCGGACATCACCAAGCAGCCCTGGCTCTACGTCAAGGTCAAGTCCGGCGCGCACACGGGGAAGCGCGGCTGGGTCCGCAACGACCTCGTCCGATGACCCGTACCGCAGCACGGCACCGCGGTCCACAACGACCACGCTGCCTGCCGGCCTCCGCCGAGGTGTAGCTGCAGTAGCCGCCCGCCAGGGTGTTCCCTTCACCCCGGCGGGTTCAGCCGTTTCCGGCCTTCCGCGCAGAGCGCGGCTGATCGGCAAGGAGTTCGGCGATCAGTTCCTCGGTCTCCGGCTCCAGGTCGAGGTCGTAGTGCCGCATGACCTGCTGGAGACGGGTGATAGCTGTGTGCAATCCGCTGCGGCTGCCAGCCGCGTGCTCCACGAGCATCCAGCCGCGGTAGAGCACTTCGGCGGTCTCCTCGCACTCGATGCCCACGGCCAGAGCGCGCCGGGCGGCGTCCAGGTCCTGGTCCGGGCCGGGAGAGCGCCGGTAGAGCGCCACGGTGTGCGCGACGTCGACGATCCGCGAAATCATCTCCTGCTGCAGGGGGGCGGCCCAGGCCGGGGGACGGCTGCCGAAAGGCCGGCCCCGCACCAGCGCCAGAGCATTCTCCAGATGGGGGAGCCCGGCCGGGCCGGCTTTCAGGCCCCGGGAGGCGAGCCGGCGGAACGCATCCCAGTCGCACCGCACGGCAGGGTGCAGCCGGTACGGGTCGTTGCCGCTGGAGCGCCGCGGCACGTACGGGAGACCCTGGGGGTCGGTGCCGAGCCGGGACCGCAGCCCGTGCATGCGGGAGGTGAGAGTCGAGGTGGACCAGGGGTTGACCGGGTCCATCGCCTCACACACCGCGCCGGCGTCCCGCCCCGGGCGGAAGTACAGCAGCGCGGCCAGGGCCGCGAGCCGTGGGCCGTGGCCGGTGGTGCCCAATCCGGGGACTTCCAGCGGCCCCAGCACCCGGATCTCCGGGGCGTGCAGATCCACCGGCTCCGCGTTGGGCATGTCCGCACCGGAGCCCTCCCCCGCGGCTGCGGCGGCGTCCTCACGGCCAGGAACGGCTCCCGAAGCGTCGGGCTTTCCCGGCGTATCACCGGGGCCGGCCGCCGACTGGGCCTGGTCATCGCCCGGTGCCGCAGGGGCGGGCAGCAACCGGAGTGCGGAGGGGTCCTGGACGGCGGCCAGCAGCGCGGGCGCGGCATCTCCCTGCAGGCCACCGCCCTCGTCGCTGCCCTCCCGGCCGGGGTCGGGCGCCGGACGGGAGGAGGGAGAGGAGGGCGTCGCCGTCCGGACGGGCTCGCTGGGGACATGCTGCCAGTCGCCGGTGGCCGGCCGGGCCGGTTCCTCGGCGACCGCGAGGGTGGCGACCAACTGCCGGTAGACGTCGGCCTCCACCCGCTGTAACTGCACCCGGGCCCCGAGGACCTGAACATGCTGCGCCTCCCGGGCATCCGCGTGGAGGACCTCCGCGGCGGGCAGCAGTGGCGCCGTCTCGCGGGCGGGCAGGACCACCGCGACCGGCAGCGAGCGGGCGGCCTCCAGCGCTTCCGCCAACTGCCAGGCCTCGTCAGCCTCGGCGCGGGTGGCGCAGATCAGCATCCACGGCAGCACGCCGCCGGGATCCTGCTCCTGGTGAGCCTCCAACATCCGCTCACCCAGATCCCGTACGGCGGCGCCGAGGGAGGGCACATGCCGGACCCGGGCGGCGGGCAGCAGCCGGGGCAGCTCGGCCCCGCAGCCGGTGACGAGGATCTCCGCCTGGTCCGCCCACGGGCTCATGCCCGCCTCCAGCACCACCGCCGTGCACACCTCCTGGACCGCCTCCTCGGGCCCCTCCAGGAGAACGGCGCCGGCCTGGGGCAGATTCACCAGGTACAGGCTGCCGTCCTCGCCGCTGCCCACGGTCACCAGACCCGGGTACGGCGCCGCGACGTCGCGGGCCTCCTCCGCCGGCAGCAGCCGCTCGCGGTCGGTGAGGGTCCACCAACCGTCCTCGCCCGGCCCGAACGGGGGCAGCGGAGCAGCGGTCAGGTCCTCGGGGAGGATCTCCACCGTCGCCGCGGTGACCCGGGCCCCGCGCAGCCCGGGCAGGTCCTCTGCGCCGTCGGCAACGACGTGGTGGGCCAGCGTCCGCAGGGCCCGGTCCAGGAACTCGGTGGTGGCCTGGTCGGCGCTGGTGGTCAGCGCCTGCTCCAGGCGGCTGGTCTCGGCCGGCATGGCGATCGTCTCGCCCGGCTTGCGGCGGCGCTGCTGCAGGATCCGTTTCAGGGCGATCCCGGCGACCAGGACCGAGGCCAGGAGTGCCCCGATGCCGCCCAGGACCCGGCCGCTGATCCCGTCCTCGTCGGCCCTGTCGTCCGGCCGGTCCGCTTCCGGTGCGCCCGGGGACTCCTGCGGGTCCGGCGGAGCGGGGCGGCGGCTTTCCTGGCCGCCGCCGGCCTCGGGGCCGGCCCCGTCGCGCGGCTGCCCCGGCCCCTGCGGTGTGGTCTCGGCGCCGGCCTCTGCCCCGCCGCCGTCCTTGCTTCCGTCCTCACCGGTGCCTTCCGCCGAGGGAGAGGCCTCGGCGGGCGGGCCGGAGGGGACGTCCTGTGGCGGGGAGCCGTCGTCGCGGCGTGGTGGCCGGTCACCGTGGCCCGGGCCGCCGGGTTCCGCCGATGCGGGGAGGTCGAGCTCCTGGCCGGGATAGATGCGGTCCGGGTCGGTGAACACCTTGCCGCCGGGCTGCGGTTCACCTCGGTTCTCCTCGAAGATCCGCGGCCACCGGCTGGCATCGCCCAGCTCGCGCTCGGCGATCCCGGAGAGACTGTCGCCCGGCCGCACCGTCACACTCTCCGCCGTGTGGCCGCCCTGCGGGGCCGGCCCGCTGTCGGGCAGGTGCAGGACCCAGCCGGGCTGGAGGAACTCATCCGCGCTGAAGAGCGCGCCGTCGGGCATGGTGCGCCCCGCGTTGGCGTCCGCGATCTCCATCCACCGCTCACCGTCGCCCAGCTCCCGCTCGGCGATCGACCACAACGACTCCGCCGGGCGCATCTCCCGCACGGTGTAGAGACGCTGCTGAGGTTCCGCCTCCCGCACCACCCTGTTCTGCCGATCCTGCTGGTCTTCTGGCTGGGGAGGGTCGGCGGCGGGGGAGTGCGGCTCGGCGGCCGCAGCTGCGGCCGCGGGGGCTGGTGTGGCCAGCGCGGTGCCGGCCGGCAGCAGCATCAGGATGCCGCCCACCAGGGTGGCGGCCGCACGGCGGTTGAGAGCCCAGCCCCGCCCCGGGGCCCGGGTGCGGCCCCGGAGCTGGGCGGGGATCTCGGCGGCGACACAGAAGGCGAAGTGGGCCCAGCTTCCCCAGGCGACGGCCAGCAGCACCAGCAGGAACAGCCCACCGGTGTCCTGCTGGTCCAGCAGATGCACCAACTGGCCCTCGCTGCTGCGCCACAGCACCGGTGTTGCCCATGCCAGGAGTGTCGGCAGACCGCCGACCGCGGCCAGGAGCAGCAGCAGGCTGCCCAGGCCGCGTAGGACAGCGGGCAGTGATCGCGGCCCGCGCGGGCGCGCCGGAGAGCGTGGGTGAGGTGTCATCAGGGGCCTTCCTGGGGAACGGCCACCCCGTGCAGGAGCGATGCCTGGCCGTGGCCGGAGACCGGCAGGGAGCCGATCCCCACCACGGTCAGGAACCGGGTGGCGTAGCTGGTGCGGGTGGTCACCGTCAGGTTCTTGCCGTTGCCGGAGACGGTGACACGGCCGGACACGCCGGCCCGGCGCAGATAGTTCTGGGCGGCGGCCCGGGCGGCGGCCGGGTCGGCGACGATCGCGTCGCCGGGGATGGCTTGCCCGGGGTCGATGGCCTGACCGCCGGCGCGGGCGGCTTCGGTGGCGACGGCATCGGCCCGTTCCATGGCGCGGAGTTTCCCGCCGCCGTCGACGACCAGGCCGATGATGGCCAAGAGGGCCACGACGCAGATGGCCACGAAAATCGCGACGCCTCCCTCATCGGACCGTGCGGCGCGGGTCATGTGGCGCATGGTCAGTTCTCCCGCTGCCGGTACTGGTCCACCACGCTGGTGAAGGAGGACTCCAGCGTCCGGGAGCCGGGCACCCCCGGCAGCAGCAGGTCGGACAGCCCCACGGTGCACCGGACGGTGACCGTGACCGTGCCGACCGTGCCGACGGGCACGGTCAGCCCGCTGGTGTCCACCCGGATACCGATGTCCGCGCAGTCCACCCCCTGGCCGGCCAGGGACTCCTCCGCGGCCGCGCGGGCGGCGCTCTGCGCGGCGCCGGCGCTGCGGGAGAGGGAAGCCTCCCGCGCCGCGTCCTCGGCCGCCGCGTCGGCTTTCGTCCCCGCCATGACGATGCGCCCGGCCGCCACGGCCGAACACAGGAACATGATCAGCAGGGGGGTGACGATCGCGGCCTGGATGGCCTCACTGCCCCGGTCCTCTCGCAAGCGGCGCCTGATGTGCCTCACGGTCAGCTCCCCGGGGTGGTCCAGCGCTCCACCGGGCCGGACGCGGACTGGGTGATGGTCAGGTCGGCAATGCCCGGCAGCATGGAGGGGGCCCGCCCGGAGACCTGGATCCGGATGCGCTGCCCGTCGCTGCCGGCCGTGGACACCGCCGCGCCCCGGAGGCTGTCTCCGGCGATGCGGTTCAGCACCGACCGGGCCCGGGCCGCCCCGTCACCGGGCCCGGCCCCGTAGGTGCGGGCCGCGGCCAGCCCTTCCCGGGCGGCGGTCAGGGCGATCTCCCGGGCGAAGTACCACTGGGAGGCCTGCACCACGGCGACCGTGACGATGATGACGAACGGGAACACGATCGCCATCTGCACGCTCGCATCGCCCCGGTCACCCCGGCACCTGCGCCGCAAACGGCTCCAAGGTCCCATCAGATGCCGGACAGCTGGCCGTTGTACCGGGCGACGACCGCCGCGATGGTGCCGGCGATGGCCAGAGCACCGGCCGTGGCCGCGACCCAGATGATCACCGTGGTGATGCTGATGTCACCGCGATCCGACTGGGCGCTGGCCACCTCCAGCCGCGTACGCAGCCGGGCCGGCACCGACACCAGCAGCGCGGCCAGGGCGTGGAGAAAAGCGGTGAGGCGGTTCATGACGGTATTCCCTCCCGTAGGGGTGGTGGTCAGGTGGTGAGGATGCGGATCACAGCCGGGAAAGCGATCAGCAGCATGACCAGCACCGCCAGCAGCGCACCGGGGGCGGTCATCTTCTCGCTGTCCGCGTTGGCCTCCGCGGCCTGAGCGGCCAGCAGCTCGGTGCGCAGCGTCCTGGAGCGGGCCTGCAGGGTGCTGTAGACGGCGGCGCCGTCCTGCGCGGACTCCCGCATGATCTCCGCGACGTCCTCCAGCACCGGCAGATCGAGCTCGCGCGTGAGGTCGTCCAGCGCCTGCCACGGTGGGGTCTTGTCCACCCGGGCCTGCAGCAGGGCCTGCTGCAGGCGCAGGAACGCCCATCCGCGGCCCACGGCGGCTGCCCGTTCCAGCGCTTCGGTCGGCCCGGAGTTCCCGGCCCGCTTCAGCGCGACCAGATCCAGATAGGCGGCGATGGCGTGCGCGAACTCCTCCCGCGCCCGCCGTGCCTGGTCCCTCACCGCCAGATTCGGGGTGACCCACAGCAAGGCGGCCACCCCCAGCGAGGCCGCGGCCGGGATGTAGAACGGTACCCCGATCCCCAGCAGTGTCCACGGGATGAACACCACGGCCGGCGCCAGCAGCCCCAGTCCCGCCAGCGCGGTCTTGATCAGCAGAAACCTCTCCGGGCTCTGCCCCAGCAGCGCCAGGTCCTTCCGCGGGATCCGCACGCCGGGCACGTCGCCGAGGTGCTGCAGCAGCCACTGGCCCCACACCTGGTCTCTGTCCCGCGGCTCCGGCCGCGCCGCTCTCTGGTCCGAGCCCGCCGGGGTCCGGCGCAGTGCCGCGGCCAACGCGGGCTGGGGGCGCAGCAACTCCCGGGCCAGCACGGCGATCCCGGCGCCCACGGCAGCGCCGGCCACCACCAGCGGTGTGCTGCTCATCGCGCCTCCACCGTTTCCGGCGGCGCGGGGACCCGGACCCGGCTGCGCGGATCGTCTACGAGGAAGCGGGGGATCGGCCGGTAGTCGGCCAGGCTCCGCATCCATGCCAGGACCCCGACGAAGCCGGCGCACAGCAGTGCCAGCACGAGCTGGCCCAGCAGTGTGCCGTAGGGGGCGGTGTAGCCGGGGACGAGGAACCCGGCCGCCACCACCCCGATGGTGATGATCGTCATCCACCGCACCGTCGTCCGCGGCTTGGCCCGGTCGGCCTCGATGTGCCGCCGCTTGGCCACCTCCTCCCGCACCGACTCCGCGAGGTCTTCCAGGACCTGGGCCAGGCCCGGGCCGCGGTCGGACGCGGAGAGGATCAGCGCCGCGACGACCTTGTCCGCGGTCACGTCACCGAGCTGGTTGCCGAGTTCCCGCAGGGCATCGTCCGGTCGCCAGCCGACCTGGAGTCGGTCGGCCAGGTCCCCGATCGGCTCCTCCAGCTCGGCCGGGGCGCCCTTCCGGCTGTTGATCATTGCCTGTTCCAGGCCCATGCCCAGCCGCAGGAAGCCCGCCAGACGCTGGGTCCATTCCGCCAGCGCCTCCAGTTGCCCGATCCGCGCCGACGCCGACTTCGTCGGTGACAGCAGCCAGGGCACCCCGACCACGGCGAGCCCGGCCAGGACGGCACCCACGAACACTCCGGTCACCAGCCACACCACGGCCGCCGCCACACCCCCGGCCAGCAGCCGCCCCTGCCGCCGGGCCCGCCGGGCGGAGCTGCCGCTCCGCCCGGCCCGGGCCCGCCAGCGGGACAGCATCCCCGGGCGCAGAGGGGCACTGGTTCCGCGCAGGCCGAGCACCAGGCCGAGGAGACCGCCGGAGACCGCCATGCCGCACACGGCGGCCAGCAACCACGTCACAAGGACCCCACCTTCAGCGCCAACGTCTGATCCCACGCCCCGTACGGCTGATCCAGCAGGTGCGGGGAGAACCCGGCACGACGCAGGTCCTCACTACACGCCGGGTGCATCCGCGGCACCGCGCGCGGCTCACCCTGCTCCGGGGCGGGAGCGAAGATCTCGTTGGTGGCGGGCCGGCCGTTCTCCCCCATCCCGGTCACCTCCAGTACGTGGGAGACGAACCGGTGCCGCTGCCCGCCGGTCTTCGTCTCGTCGATCAGGGAGACGTAGACGATGAAGTCCAGACCGTTCGCGATCTGCCGGTAGGCCAACTGCTCGGAGAGGTTGCCGTCGGCCAGCGCGTACAGCTCGGCGATCCGGTCGAACACCACCTGAGGGCGGCGGGCGTGCAGGGTGCACAGATTGCCGCCCTTGCCGCTGGTCAGCGCCTGCATCATCGCCACGACCTCCGGGCCGCGCACCTCGCCGACGACCACCCGGGACAGCGACATCCGCAGCGCCGGGTGCAGCAGGTCCAGCAGCGTGATCTCACCGACCCCCCGGCCGTCCGGCCCGCGCTCGCCGTTGGACTCCCGCCCCTCCAAGGCGATGACCTGCCGGTGGTAGCCGTTGGTGTGTGCGAACAGCTCGAACTCGGTCTCCACCGTGGCGAACCGCTCGTCGGGGTCGAACTCCTTCAGCAGGGCCCGCAGCAGCGACGTCTTGCCCGCCGCCTGCTCCCCGGCGATCATCACGTTCTTCTCCGCACGGATACACGCCCGCAGGAACTGGGCCAGCGTCGTGTCCAGCGTGCCGAGTTTCACCAGCCCGTCCAGGTCGACGTCCCACACCCGGTGCCGGCGGATCGTCACATACGTCTTCGGGCTCACCCCCGTGAAGGCCTGCAGCCGCGACCCGTCGGGAAGCCGCAGCGCCAGCATGGGCCGCGCGGTGGACAGGGACCGCTCGCTCTGCCCGGAATTCCGCGCCAGATCCTCCAGCAGCGCCAGGAGCTCCTCCTCGGAATCGGCGACCGGCTCAGCCCGCTCCCGCCGCCCGCCGCCGAAGTCCAGCCACACTTCCTCGTGCCCGTTGATGAAGATGTTCTCCACCCGCGGGTTGTCCAGGTGCGGCTGAAGCCGGCCGGCGCGGAACAGCAGATCGAACACCGTGCGGGCCAGCGCCGCGTCCTCGGCCGCAGATGGGCTCACCCCCCGCTCGGCGGCGACCGCGTCCGACCACACGGCGACGGCATCGTTGATCCACCTGCGGGCCTGCTGCTCCTGGCTGGCAGGGCTCATCGCCGGGTTGGCCTTGCGGGCCTGTGCCAGCTGCTTGCCCACCTGGGTTTTGATGTGGCGGGCCACCTGGTGGTCCACCGTCACCTGCGGCACCGCGGCACCGAGGACGCCCAGCCCGGCCGCGCCGGCCTGACCGTTCCCGTTTCCCGTCACCGCCGTGCCGGGGTCGTGCTGCCGGGGAGAGAGACTGCCGACGGCGCCCGGGACCACGGGGTTGGGGTGCAAGGGCCTACCGCGCACCGGTCACCTCCCCGCGGCCGCGCCGCGGATGATCCAGCCGCGCCCGGCGCAGCGCGGCGCGCTGCAGCAGCGGGCCGACGGCACCCCTGGCCGACCGCATCAGATCCGACTGCGTGAACCGCCGGGGCTGAGCGGCCCCGTCGGAGAGCACCCGGGCCAGCTCCGGCCGGTGCGGCAGCCGGGCGACCACCGGAGCCTTCAACACCTTCTCCACCTCCGAGGCACGGTAGGGGCCTTCCTCGATGAGCAGCAGCCCCACGCCGCCGACCTGCTGTTCCAGCGCCGCCACGCGGGCCTGCGCCGACTGCAGGCCGCGCAGCGTGGAACGGGCGACCACGGCTACGGCGTCCGCGCGCTGGGCCAGCACCGCGGAAGCACCGAACGCGCCCCGCCGCCCCAAGTCGATGACCACGTCGTGCGGGTAGTCCGGGTGCCGCTCTATGCCGGTGAACAGGTCCGCGAGCGCCTCCCAGGCCGGAGCCATCCCGGCGGCCTGGGCCGGGTCGGTGAATCCGGGCAGCACCAGCCGGTCCCGGGGCGGGTCCTGCACGCCTTCCCCGTCGGTCATGTCGATCAGCTGCCGCCAGAACGCCTCCGTCAGCTCCCCCTTGCGGGCCGCCAGGGAAAGGTTCTTCATCCCGTAGGTGTCGCCGAGGGCGCCGTGCAGGATGCCGTGCAAGACCGCACCGCCGTCCGGGTCACATTCGGCCATCACCACACGCCGGCCCGGCTGCAGAGGCCAGGTCATCAGCAGCGCCAGGGCGGTCGTGGTCACCCCTGGAGCGCCCGTGCAGCCCGCCAGAGCGATCACCGGCATCAGGAGCCGTCCCGGGAGTCGACGATCAGCCGCACGTTGCCACTCGAAGCCCAGGCAGCCAGCGCCGGAGCATCGGTGGCGGGCGCCGCCACGTCCACCACGACCGTGCCGGTGCCGGGGGACGGCTCGCCGACCTTCACGACCTTCGCGACGATGGTCGACGGCTGGGCGGCCGATTCCTCCGGTTCCTGATCGGGGCCGGGCACCTGCACGATCTGCACCGGCTGCCCGGGCGCGAGATCCGTGGCCGGCACCTGCTCGGGCTTGAGGCCGATCGGGACCAGGGCCTCCCCCTCCGCGACCAGCGACACATCAGTGACCTCGGCCGGCGACAACAGCGATCCGGGGGTGAGCTCCACCGCCGCCCGCTTGCCGATCACGCTCTCCGCGGAGGTGACCGCCTTGACCGCGGGATCCAAGGCGATCGCCGCCCGCCCCAGGTCCCGCTCGGTGATCTGCTGACCGACCGGCACCGGGCGTACCACGGTGACGACCTGTGTGCGCTGCCCGCTCTCCAGCCACAGCACCGCGCCAGCGGCGCCGCCCGCGGCGATCAGCGCCAGCGACAAGGCGATCATCCCGGGCCTGCGGCGGCGGCTGGAGACCTGCGGCGGCGCCACGGGGCCGCCGGCGGTGAACTGCGGGGGTACCGTCTCCCCTGGTCCGGGGTTCGCCGTCCGCTGCTCGGTCTTGCTCAACTTCTCGTCCTTCCCTGTGCCCCCAGCCGCCGGCGTCAGCCGAGCACCTGCACTTCGCCGACGGCGATCTCCACCTGCGACTCCCGGGTCTCGGTCAACTGCCCGCTCTGCCCGCCTCCTTGCCAGTCGATCCCCCACGTGGAAGTGGCCGTCACGGTGAACTTGTCTCCCGGCCGGGAAGCGGAGGTGGTGGTGTAGAGGTGACCGCAGTCGGGGGACTCGCGCTTGCCGTACGCGGGCTTGTAGGGGGTGCCCGGCTTGGTGCAGGTCACCGTGGTGCCGTCCCCCATGGACCACCGGATCGTGGAGACCTTCGCCGTGGCGGTCACCGTCACCGCTCCGGCGCTGGCGCTGGCCGACACCGGCCCGAAGGTGTTCGGTGACCGGTTGATGTGCATCCAGACCGGCATGCCGACGGCGAACTTCCCCGACGCCTTCGGACTGGCGATGTCCGGCCCGAGCAGCGTCATCTTCTTCACCGCTTCCAGGGCCAGCACCTCGGGGTCAACGGGCTGGGCCGCGCCCCCTGGTGGGGTGGCGAACCACTGGGTGAGGAAGCCGGCATCGTGGTTTGGGCAGTACGCGTCATAGATCGCGCCGTCCCCGGGGGAGCGCCCTTCCCACGCCGGGTCACCGGCCGGGGGCTGAGGGTCGGCCAGCTGGTAGTAGCAGGAGGTCTTGCTGTCCCAGGAGCCGAACCCGTCCAGGTGGCAGGGCACCTCCTGGCCCGCGCCCCCGGTGGAGTCGTCACGGCAGGTCGGTTTGCCGCCGCTGTGGCCGCTCTGCCGGCTCCCGCCGCGGTCACCGCCCTTCTGCCCTGGCGTGGTCACCGTGTCCTCTGCGATGATCCGGCACGGGGAACCGTCCGGCGGGCAGTACACCCTGCCCCCGTCGGCCTGCGCGGACCCGGACAGCACACTCACGGTGACCGCGCCGGCCAGCGGCAAGGCCACGGCCGCGCGCCTCAGCACGGCCGGTCCCGGTCCGCCAGTGCCTCGGTGACCACCCAGCGTTCTCCGATGGTCCGCAGTGAGGCGTTGACGATGTACCGCTTGGGCTGGTCCGGTGCTTCCACGCTCTTGCCCGTGGACTTGTTGACCGGTGTCAGCGACGCGTTGTCGAAGCAGACGACCAGCTGTGCCCGGTGCGGCTTCTGCTTCAGGTCGACGGTGGTCCGCTCCGCCTCGACCTTGGGCTTCCCCGTGGTGACGATGTCGTTCTGCAGATTGACGAACACCTCTTCCTTGACGCCCGCGAGGGCCTTCTCAGAGGCGTAGGTGCCGATGTCGCTGCCCTTCAGCGTTCCTTTGCTCGTCGCCTCCACCTTGGCGGTGACCATGCCCTGGTAGGCGTCGAACACCGCGGCCTCCGCCTCGACGCCGGCGGCGTCGGGCGAGGGCGAGCTCTTGGTCGGTGAGGACGTGTTGCCGTTGTCGTCCGGCGTGTCCTTCTCCCCGCATGCGCTGGCCAGGAAGACCGCGGTCACGAGGGCCGCGGCCGTTGCGGTCCGGCGTGCCTGGTGGTGGTTCCTTCGTGCTGCTGGTGCTGTCCTTGCCACGGAGTCCCCCTACCGGGTTGCGGGCGGTGCCGGACAGCGGGCCGTCGCGCAGAGGCCGTGGGTCCGGCTCGCGAGCACCTACTGGATCCGGTCAAGACCCATGGTGCGTTTGTGTAGTCACTACGTTACGCATATGCCACTTGGTTTCCTACACCAGCCCCGGGCGCATCATGAGACAACACCCTGCTTACGCACAGGAGTTGTTGAAGAACTGTTGCAATGGCTGTGCCATACCGCCACGGGGCTGCCCCGGAAGAACACATGCACGATGGCCGGCCCCCGGCGGCGTGCGCCGCCGGGGAGGAGGGGGTGACAACCCCTCCATACCGGCCATCGGGCGGCCACCTGGCCCGCCTGGGAACCAACGATCCCTGGCCAGGCGCCGCAGCTCACGGTAACCGACCCTCGGCGGCGGGCCGGCGCGGTGCTCAGGAACGTCTTCGGGCCGCCGCCTGCTCGAGGAGACGGCGCCGTGTCCACTTTCGCCGCGGCGGGCCGCCGCGGGGATTGGGCTCGGTCGCGTCCGGCTCGCACAGCAAGGGCAGCCGGCCCTGCGCCAGCGAGCTGGAGAAGGAGTTGACGCTCGTGAACCCGAGGAGCGCAGCGGCCTGGGAGGCGCCCAGCAGCTCCCCGGGGTCGCCTTCGCTCGGCACCTGGGGGAGCGCGGATGTCCCCCGGCCGCTGCCCTTGCGCCGGCCTTTGCCCGGGCGGGTGAGCACCCAGATCAGCAGCGTGACCCGGAGCCAGCCCAGCCGCCTCCGCGGGTTCTCCGGAGTTCCGAGGACCTCGACGCTGTCGGGCTCAGGAAAGTAACCCGGGTGGTCGCGCAAGTAGGTGGTCACCTGGTTGGCGTTCTTGTATCCCAGGCACCGCGCCGCCTTGCTCGCGTTCAGCAGTTCGCCGGGAGGGCCGGCGACGAGGTCGGCGACGACGTCCTTCTGCCGCGAGACGTTGCTGCGGACCAGCGCCTCCGGTGTGCCGTCGTCGAGCCGTGACCGCAGGGCGTCGGGCCAGGCAGGATCAGGGGCGAGCTTCTCGATGACCCGCATGACCTCAGCGGGTACCGGGTCCCTGGGCTCCGACGGCATGGCGTCCCTCAATCATCCACCGCGGGTGCCCCTCGGCACCCCGCCCGCACATAATGGTGGATGATTGGGGTGGGTGTCCACCGCCTGACGCGTTTTCCCGACTGCCGCAGGGATTCCTCGGCCGGACACCCGCAGCCCAACCGCCCTTCCGTTACGGTTTGTGCGTAGGCCTTGGGGCCCTGTCACTGCTCCGCACACAGCCCTTGGCAGTGCTTGTTGAAGTCCCAAGCCTTACCGGCTTGGGACTTCAACTCCTGCTGGAAGTGATCCGGCGGTCGTACCGGCGGCACCAGGCCGGGGCGGGCCGACCGATGGTCACTCCGGGATCAGACACACCCCGCGCCGGGCGGCATGGGCCGCGAGGGCGCCGTAGGCGAGGGCTGCGGGGGTGTTCTCCCACTCCCGCAGTACCAGGGGCGCGAGCAGCATCGGCCGGCCGGCGCCCGCCGGAGGCAGACCGAGGCGGCGCAGTTCCTCGGCAAGTTGGACATCCGTCAGTTCCCCATAGCGTGTGTGGACGGTGGCCCGGGTCTCTTCCAGGCCTTGGGAGTAGTACTCGTGCCCTTGGTGCAGGATCTCCCGCAGTTCGACGGCGTCATCAGTGGCTTCGGCCAGGGCGAGGAGGTCCAGGAGGTGCTCGGTGGTGTAGTTCATCGGAGTCAACTTCCTCTGAATCTGTCGAGTGAATCTGTCGAGGGAGCAGGCGGCGCAGTCAGGGGCAGTGGCCTCACGGCGGGCGAGCAAGACCTGCTTGCGCGGCGGCTTTTGCAGGGCCGTGCGCACCTGCTCCTGCAGAGTCGAAAGCCGGGGTGTCATCCGCACCGAGCATGGCGTGTCCTGGGGCCCGGCCCTTACGCAGGAACTTCCTCCGCAGTCCAAGGACGAGGCGGAAGGTTGGGCCCACCGCTCAGGGCGCTCACCTCACGCAACCACCTGGCCACACGCTCGGGCGACGCCGGGATATTCGGCAGTTCGAGCCAGAGGCGTAAGAAGAACATGACCGTGAACAGAACGGATTCGACGCTGGACCGGTCGTTCTCCGTAACAGCCTGCTCCACCCACCCCTCTTCGCTGCCACGGAACATGTTCGCAATCAGGGCACTGGGAGCCGCGTGAGCCTGCTCCGACCAGACTCGGAACAAAATATTGTACTGGTGGGCGCGCATGGGATCCGACGACAGCTTGGCGAGTTCGGCAGTGTCCTTCCGGCACCAGCTCGACACCCACCTCACTGAGCCGTCCGCCTTCGGCTTTCCCCGGAAAACACTGAAGTCGTTCGCCAGGTGATGATCCACCATCGCGACCAACTGAGCGTCGAAAGAATGCCCCTTCTCCTGTTGGTAGGAAGCCTTCCTCTGCTGGGCGAGCAGCATCTGAAGCAGACCGAACCGGGCGAACAATAGAGTCCCCTCCTCACGGTCCTCCATCGCGCCCAGGTACTCCATGTTCACCAGTAGCTCGAACAGTTGACGGGTCACACCGACCGCAGACTCCCAGTGGCCCTGCTCCAGCAGAGTCCGGACCGCCCTCACGCTGTTGGCGCCACGCATCAAGATCTCGATGTCGAAGCGGACAAGCTGATCAGCGGCGTTCGGCGTCGACTGCACGGTCTGCTCGGCCGCCACCGCGATCTCGCCCAGCAGCTTGAAGAGCGGGCCCAGCCGGCCCTTTGGGGACGCCGAGTGCTGCACCTGGGGGTTCCCCGACACCTGCGCACCGGGACGCTTCCCCTGGTTCTTCTTCCGCTTCTTACTCTGCGCCATGTCCGCACCATAGCCAACCTAGTCAAGGGATTGCTCGGCATTTTCCACCACCGTGACGCCAGCACTACGGAGAATTAACAGTCCAAAACGGCAATGGAATTAGCCAAGGCCTTGGCTGTACTTGCATCGAATCATTTGTCGCCTTGATAAGGGAATCGCCCGCCTGTTTGTTTCCGCCTGTCTCCGTATGGCAGACACAGCTC
The DNA here is from genome assembly GCF_020739505.1 of Streptomyces sp. S07_1.15. Classification (NCBI taxonomy): domain Bacteria; kingdom Bacillati; phylum Actinomycetota; class Actinomycetes; order Kitasatosporales; family Streptomycetaceae; genus Streptomyces; species Streptomyces sp. S07_1.15. The sequence continues at coordinate 19,379 of NZ_JAJBZK010000002.1, read as the reverse complement.
TTCAGGATAACTGCCTTCCGCAGCTTGAGCGTTTTCCGACCTCACGGTGACGCGTGGTGAAAGACGAGGACGGCACGTCAACAAATTACTGCTACCACCGTATGGGGGGCGGGTACGTGCCCAACCGGGCAGGATCACTCGGCGCCTGACGTCACCGCGAAGAGCCGTTACCGCTCGCGGTCTGGGTCGCGTTGGCGAACCAACTCCAAGGTAATGGGGTCGAGTTCGGTGGCGTACTTCAGACAGGAGAAGGACAGCCGGTGCAGTTGTTCGCGGTGAGATTCCTCATGGTCACCTCGGTTCACAAGGGCCGACAGCAAGTCGGCACGTTCGCGGGGTCGGGCATGGCCGATGGCCATTCTGATCACGTCCTCCCACCGGTCCTGAGTGGCCATCGCACCGAGCATTCCGAAGTCAGCGGCCTCAACTGCGGCTCGGGCGCTCAGGTAGTCCTGGAAGCCGCGGTGGATGAACTCCACCCGGTCGACAGCAGGTTCCCGTAGAAGTCCGCTCCGGATGAGCAAGTGCCGCAGGACCTCTCGGGGATCACCGCGGTAGGAGAGGGCCGGCATAGCCGCCAGAACTGGCTGCAGGAGCTGCGAGGCGGTGGCGGCGCTGGTCTCGGATCGGTTGTTGCGAAGCAGCCAGTACGCCAGCGTCTGGAGTAACTGCACGCTCTCGTGCTCGGTGAGCTGGATCCCCTCCACGGCGTCGATCCCGCGCTCGGCATCCCGCCGTACGAGCAGCATGGATAGGGCTGCCTCGTACAGGCTCATCACGTCCCGCGGCAGCACGCCGCGGCGGTCTCGGTTCAGGGCGCAGATCATGGAGCAGAGCAGTGGCGTGGTGGCCAGAGCTGTCAGGTTCTGGTCATGCCTCACCGCGTCGAGGACAGACTTCTCCAGACCGATCAGGGCTTGGTGCTCGTGTTCGTCCGCCTCCGATCGGGCGGCGGCATGCCACAGGGCGATGGAGTTCGCGACGTCCTGTGCGCTCATCGGCCGCAGCACAAGGTGGCGGAAGCCGACGCTATCCAGCCAGTCCAACGGGACCGCGGACCTACGTGTGGTCACCACGTAGCAGCCGCGGGGATAGGCCGCCAGCGTTTCCTCCAGCCACCGCTGGGCCAGGGTGCGTTGCTCGGGCGCGATCTCGTCGACACCGTCCACCAGCACCAGCGCACGTCCGTGCTCGAACACGTGATGAGCCCATCCCTCGGGCTGCGCACCGGCCAGGGGGCAGCCCATCGCGGCGAGCAAGTCCTCCGGGCGGGGAAAGGAGCTGCGGGACGCTAGAGAGCGCAGCGGGAGGACGAACGGCACGCTGCCGTTCAGGTGCTCAAGCAGGCTTGGCAGGGATTGCCGCGCGGCGTTGACCGCCAACCACTGGAGAAGTGTGGTCTTGCCGGAGCCCGCGTCTCCCGTCACCACTGTGCGCTGCCGCCCGGCAAGGGCTTGTTCCACCCGTTCGACCGTTCCTGGCGCGGCGCCAGTCACCTCTAGGCTCATGTAGCTCAAATCCAGGGACCAACGGGTGTGACGTGGGTCTCCGAAGTCCATACCGAAGATCGTTAGCTCCCCGTGACGCTGGGTCACATAGGCGCGGTAGCGGTCCTCGAACTCGGCTTCTTCGCTGGTCGGAGGGTTATGCGGAGTTGTACGGGACAACACCGTGCCGGGGATGACATTCCCGGAGTTTGGTGGCAGGTCGGCGCTGGCCTCCGCGATCCGTTCCTCGGCGGCCTGGAGGACATTGCTGCCGGTGTCCAGCACGGTCTGGGCCTTGCGCAAGGCTTCGGCGTAGTCGCGCATGAACATGTCGTCCGGGTCGGGTGCGGCCGGGGTGCCGGTGGTGTCGAGCCCGTCCGGTTCCTCGCTGGTCACGGCCGACGTGCCATTGGGTCCGTTGTGCCCGGCTCGCACCCGGTCGAGCTCGTCCTGGAGCCGGCGGGCCACACGGCGGGCCTCGTCCGCCACGCGCAGCGCCTCGTCCCGCTCGTGTTCGGCGCGACGCAGCGCCTCCTGGGTGGAGTCGCGGTGCCCTTTGGCTTCCTGCAGTCGGTCTTCGACAGCGGTGAGCGCAGCGGCATCCGGGCCGAGTTCGGCGAGGAGCCGGTTCCGGTCCTGTGTGAGATCACCAATCTTCGTGAACAGCTGTCCCAGCATGCTTAGCAGCAGCGTCACGAGGTGCTCGGCCCGTACCCGGGCTTGATCGCTATCCGCCTGTGCCTGCCGCAGGCGATCGATCTGCTGATACGCCGCGATGACCCGGTCCTTGGCCTCGAACAGCTCCCGGCTGGCTCCCCTCGCCTCCTGTTCCACGGGGGTCGGGTTTGCATGGGCGGCCTCCCACAGGGGCCTGACCCGCTCTAACTTCCGCCGTTGGGCGGGCTCGTCATCCGGGGTGCAGACATCGGCCACAGCCTCGATGAACGCCCAGGTGAGATCCTTGCCCCCGCAGAAGTCGTACAGCTTGCGCTGGGCAGGGACGGCACTGTCCGGAAAATGGTCGGCGGTCAGCCGACCGTGCAATACCGCGACGGTGATTCCGGCGTCGTCCAACCAGGTGCGAAGCGCCGTGGCGATCTCGTTCAGCTCTTGACTGGCACCGCGCAGTGCGGCCCATGGCCGACCCGCGCGACGCGGCTCCAGCAACTCGCCCACTCTTGGCCCGCCCCCTGGTTAGTCCCGGAACAACCCGGTGTTGTCCGCGCGACAACATCCAACCTGTTCCGGGTGTGGAGTCACAGCGAGATGGTCGAACTGCGCTCCAGTCTAAGAGCAGTTCCTACACCTTCGGGAGGCCCGTCATGTCCGACCGCGAGACTCACCGTCTCACCGTGCTCCGCGCCGCTGCCGCTGGGATTCTCTCCGGCATCGCCCGTGCGGTCAGTTCCTGGGTGATCGCCCACTTTTTCGATCACTAGCAGTCCGCAGGTTCTGATAGCCGGACTTACCGATATCAGCATCCGCCACCGTGTCTGGCCACTCCTACGTTCTCTAGCGAGTTCTGTGTTGTTGCAGGCGATTACGCCTGGCTGTTGCAGAGACGCACACGGGTCGCCGACACGCTGGAGCGGCTGCAGGCCCACGCTGAAGCTGGCAGCGCCAGCGCCCTGACCCTGGCGGCCGACTTGCTGCACGCGAGAAGCTTGGGGTCAGGATGAGGTCCGCTGGGGCATGTGACGGGTGTCACAAAAGGTTAGTGCTGCTATGGATCGCGGCCGTCGCCGATAGGTGTACCTGTTGGAACGACCAGGAGGCGCACCCAGCGTGAACCCCTTCTTGCCACCCGAAAAGCCAGAGGTGTTGGCACCCCCGTCATCGGTCGGTTACGAGACCTTGTGGGTAATCGAGCGGCTCGCCATGCCAGCCGGTGGCCCGGAGCTGTCGGATAGGTACCTGTTCGCGGCGCCTGATGGAGCTGTGCGCACAAGTCGGCGCGCCAAAGAGCTTGATCGCCCCGTGGACCGGTCAGACCTGCCTGAAAACCCCGCAATGGTGCCATATCAGGAAGTTCCGGTACGCGGAGCGCCTAAGGAGGAGATCCTTCGAGGGGCAGCCGAGCTCCGTGGGTTGCGTCAGCCTGAGATCGTCGAGGCTTTGAACGCCCGCGACTTGGCGCTGCGGGGCGAGAACGACTGGGTTGACCGCTTTGGTTCCAGGGTGTTGGTGCTGAACCGCAGCGACCGGTGGCGCCATGCGGTCTCCACCGCCCTCCTCGGCGACTGGGTTGCCCCGCTGGCGCACGGGCGCTTGGGGCCCGACGCGCTCAATGTGCTGAAGGCGGAAGCTCAGCGTATTTACCGGCAGGAGCGCCCGCTGTGGGAACGCGGCACTCGCAAGGGGCGCCTGCTGTCCATGGACGCGCCCCTCGGTAACGGCCTGAGCCTGTACGACCTCGTCCAGGCCCACGGTGATCCTTGTGAACTCGTGATCCGCAACACGATCACCGACGTCCGCCTCATCTCCTTGCTGAGTTCGCTGGAGCCCGAGGAGACCGCCGTGTTGCTTGCCCTGGCGGAAGGGGCGGGTCTCACCTGGACCGAGGCGGCCGTGTCAGCCGGTTCCGACGCCCCAGCTGTCCTCGGCGAGCGAGTCCGCCGGAAGGTACGACGCCTGGTAAGCGAGCAGGAGCGTCGTGTCGCTCTGCGGGTGCAGCAGATTGAGGAGGCCTCGCGGTGAACATCCTTCTCGACTCCGTGCCGGAAATCGTCGGCGGCCTAGTTGTCACGGGTCTTGCCGTGGTCGGAGGCTGGTTGGCCAAGCGTCGCGTAGCCCGTAGAAACGCAGATGCTGCGGTTCGTCGCTACACCGTGCTCAACCTGGTCGATCCCACCGGGCAGCCGTTCATTCACAGCACCACGTATCGTGCGGGCTCGATCGTCAACCTGAATCTCGGCACCGGCCAGACGGAGCGGGTCAGGCTGACCGATGCGCTGCTTCCTGACGGGACATACGCAGCTGAGGCGGTGGATCGCTACTAGAAGCCCACCCGCTGACACCTAGCCCTTCCGTCCGGGGTCCACGCCAACTGGTGTGGGCCCCCGATTCAATCGTCGACTGCGCCGAGGACGCTCGCCTGCCTTGCCAAGCTCCTGGACGTCGACCCCGGAGCGATGCAGAAGAACCAGGCATTCCGCAGCATGTTCCTTGCCTCCGGCGTCCCCGTCGCCCAGGCACCTTCCTGACGGCCCGTCCGCAAGGCTTGCTCGACGGCGAGCCGTGGACGAAGAACATCGCCTACGGCGATGTCAAGAAGCTGGTGAGGACGCTGTCGACCGCGTGCTTCCTGCTGGTGGCTTACCTGACCGGCTGCCGCCCCGGGGAGGCGGTCAACCTGCGGCGCGGCTGCCTGCGCCGGGACAAGGTGACGAAGCTGTGGGAGGTCCACGGTCGCAAATGGAAGAACGCCCGCGACAAGAACGGCGCCAAGATCCCCGAGGGGCAGTTCCGCGATGAGCCGTGGATCGCCCCGGACCTAGTTGCCACGGCGATCGGCGTTCAAGAACGCCTTCACGACGCCGATGTCCTGTTTCCCGTCTGGCTGGTGGCGGACGAGCGCGACCAGCATGAGGGCGGCGGGGCCCGCACCCTCGCCTCGATCAACAAGGACCTGAACCGCTTCATCGCCTGGGTGAACGTCTTCTGCGGTCGGCATGGCCGCAGTGACGTGATCCCAGTCGATCCGAAGAGTCTGACGAGCTCACGCCTGCGGCGCACGCTGGCCTGGTTCATCTGCCGCCGCCCGCGCGGGATGATCGCCGCGGCGATCCAGTACGGGCATCTGCGGGTCCAGATCACCCAGGGCTATGCCGGCACCTACGCCTCGGGTTTCCCCGACGACCTCGCGTTCGAGCGGTGGCTGACCCGGCTGGAGGACCTGCAGGACGCCGACCGGCGCCTAAAGGCCGGCGAGCATGTCAGCGGCCCGGCCGCCGGGACTTACCGGTCGCGGGTGAGCGGAGGGGCGAGGAAGTTCGCCGGGCGGGTCCTGCGGACCGGGGCGGAGGCGAGGCACGTGATGGCGAACGCCTCATTGCAGATCTACCCCGGCAAGGGAATGACCTGTGTCTTCGCCGCCGCGACGGCACGCTGTGAGCTGGAGCCCTCCCTCGATGACGCGCGGGTGACGCCGGACACCGAGGGCTGTCATCCGGCCTGCGGCAACATCTGCCGCACCGAGGAGAACATCGACGAACTGCGGGCCGAGGCAGCTGAGTTGCGGATCATGGTCGCTGATGGGGCGAGCCCGTCGATCCGCTGGGAACGTGAACGCCGCCGCCTGGCCTACTTGGACCGGCTCATCGGCGAGCACGAGTGCGGACGCCAGGCAGGGGACGCGAAGTGACGGCCGAGCAGGAGCCGCCGCAGGAATTGCGCCTCGCGCTGCGGACGGCCGCCGACCGGCTGCTGGCCGGCATCCCGCTGCACTCCTCGGGCAAGCTCACCATCCTCGACCTGGCAGAGGAGGCCCAGGTCAAGAGGTGGCTGCTGACACACAAGTATCCGACCACGCTCATGGCCAAGTACCAGGCGGAGTTCAAGGCCGCCCGGCACAAGAGCGAGCCGGTCAAGAAGGCCGAAGCCGAGATCGACAAGCTTCGCGACGACCTGGCCAAGGCCCGCAAGGAGAAGCGGCAGCTGGCAGACCTGCTGGGCACCTACGCGGTCATGATCGAGCAGTTGGCCCGGGAGCGGGCTGAAGCGATCGCCGAACGCGACGAGGCCCTGGTCGCCCGGGACGCTGCGCTGGGCGTCACCGCCCTGAATCCACCACCGCAGCGGGCCGTTCCCGCCGGACGGGCCCACCGCCCACTCCCGAGGGGGCGACGGTGACCGCAGCCGCCAGGCGCTGACGTTGGCCGATCGGAAAATGTACTTTCCGCCCATGACGGGTGGCTTACCCTCGCGGGCATGAGCATGAGCAGTGGAGACCTGGAGCCTCGACCGACCGGTGGCGAGATCACCCCGAGCCAAGCCGAGACGGCAATGGCGGGGTTGCAGTCCTTCGAGTCCCTGATCTTGGACATCCTCGGCAAGTCCGGGCTGCCGACAGAAGGCATCCTGGTCGGCGTCGAGCAGAGGCATGTGCTGATGGAGAGCACGAGCTTTGCCCTCACGCGGCTGCCCGCCGAGCAGCGTGGGCAGGCCAACTACATCTCGAAGATGATCATCGCGGGGTCCGTCGGCCTCTTCGATGCAGCTCTGAACTACCTCTGGGACGAGACGGTCCTTGAGCTGCGCAAGCGCGTCGTCAACTTCGACCTGCAGTACTTCTATGAGGTCGCCGAGAAGAGTGACAACAAGCGCAAGGATCTCAAGGACGAGGACGACCTTCCCAAGCTCGACGACCAGAAGCTCCTCGGCGGCTGTCGCGAGATCGGCCTCATCAGCGACATCGGCTTCCAGGAACTCGACCTCATCCGCTACATGCGCAACTGGGCGAGCGCGGCGCACCCCAACCAGGTCGAGCTGGACGGCCTCCAGCTGGCCAACTGGCTGTCGACCTGCATCAGGCACGTCATCACCCTGCCTTACGACCACATCACCGCCCAGGTCCACAGGCTCCTGGTGAAGGTCAGGGAGAAGCGTCTCGACGACCAGGCGATCAGGGAGATCACCGCCTTCTTTGTGAACCTGCCGCCTGTCCAGGCCGACCCGCTCGCCTCCGGACTCTTCGGTCGCTACACCGACTTGACGACCGGACCGGAAACCCTGGACAACATCCGACGCCTCTGGGCGGAGCTCTGGCCGAAGGTCTCCGACGAGACGCGCTACAACTTCGGGTTCCGCCTGGGCCGCTTCCGTGCCAACGGCGACCAGGACCAGGCAGTCCTCGCTCGCCAGCTCATCGATCTCGTCGCGGGCGCGACCTACCTGCCGTCTGAGGAACGGGCCTGGGAGCTCGACGGGGCCCTCAACGACCTGATCGATGCCCACAACGGTTGGAGCAACTTTTACACCGAGCCACCGATCGCCCGCCGCCTCCAGGAACTCGTCGGCCAGCAAGGCGACATCCCCGAGGGCCTCACTCGGAAGTACGTTCTAGGCATTGTCGAGGTGTTCCTGACCAACGGCAATGGCGTCGCCATCAACGCTGATCCGATCTACCGCGACCTGATCGCGCGATTCAATCCGCAGCAGGCGTCCGTCGCACTGCGGTCGTTCACGGACACCGCGATCGCCAGCAAACTGCAGCAGACGCTTCCCCAGACACAGTGGCCCGAACTCCTCGAACTGATCGAAAGCAAGCTGACCGCCCGCAATGATCGAGAGCTTCTGGAAGCGATCCGTGTCTTTCCCACGAAGCCCAACCTGCTGGCGAGGGACCCTGGGATCAAGGTCCAGCTGAAGCACTTCAGCGGCTGATACATCCCAAAATCGCAACACGAGCAGACTGGCTAGAGAACGTCCCCGGTGGCCATGTGCAGCACGACAGTGCGTTGCAGATCCACTCCGTGGATGGCCGGGTTCTCCAGCATCTTGGCGAGGTAACTGGAGCAGTCTCGCGCCAGCCCGCAGTTGATGAACAGCTCTGCCCTGCCCAGACGGGGAAGGAGCGACGGCAGCGACTGCTGCTCCGCGGGCACGGTGACCACATCCTTCTTCTGTCCTGCATGTCGAGTCCGCCGGGCGGGCTGGGCGCTTCGGGGCGAGGCGGTACGGCCGGGCCTGGGCGTGAAGGGACGGCGCTCCCAACTCAGCCGAGGTGGAAGACTGCAGGGTCGGTAGTGACGCGGGCGGCGGTCTGGGCGAACCCCGGCCAGCTGCTGCGCCGCGCCTGGTGCCACCAGTCAGGGGTGCCGCCGGGCGGCGGGAGTCCGGGGTTCTCTGCGTTCTGAGGCTGGGCTGGCTCAAGGCGCAGCGTGGTCTGCGGGGCGGCGGCTAGAGGGCTGGGCAAGGCGGACTCGGTGTAGGCGATCCGGTCGCGCAGGCTCACGCCGAGGTCGTCGACACTGATGTGCACGGCCTCGCCGTCGGTCCGGGTGATCCGGCCGAGGACGAGGATGCCAACGCCGTCGACCAGGGATTCCATCACGTGTTCGGCCGCCTTGCGCCATACGGTGCAGATGTGCCGTTGTAGGGGGCCATCCCGCCAGGCGCGAGTCCGGGCGTCCCACACCCGTGGGGTACTGACCACCCGGAAGCGGGCGACCGGGATGTCTTGGTGGTAGCGGAATTCGGGGTCGCCGGTGACGGTCCCGCTGAACGCGACGATGGGCTCGCCGGGCATGACGGACCTCTTCCTTCGAGCGGAGAGCAGGTTGAGCGCGGAGACGTCGGTGCATCCGCGCAGCCGCGAACGCGGGCAGCGAGAAGCGGAAGCGTGGTGCTGGCGGGGTTCGAACCCGCGACCTCAGGACTTATAAGATCCGCGCTCTCCCAGCTGAGCTACAGCACCGGGGTGGGCCGCGCCCTCTTGGAGGGAGAGAGGGCGCGGCCCGGGAGGCAGCCGGGATCCCGAGGGAGGGGGAGGATTCCGGCTGCTGGTCGGGGAGATGCAGGGTGCCCCGTCGCGGTCAGACGGCAGAGTCGTTCTGGGCTGCGATGTCAAGTAATATAATAGTGGAAGATGCGGGATGGTCAATCCCCCCTCCCACCTGTGCTCACGGTGGATCCTGGCCTTCGCGTAGAGCTCGACGCCGCTCACGGATGCGACGCAGCCGATTGACCGTCACCGGATCGTGGGCCAAGGCGCGCTCGTCGTCCAGGAGAGCGTTGAGGATCTGGAAATAGGCGGTGGGCGACATCCCCAGCTGCTCCCGGATGGCCCGGTCCCGTGGTCCGGGGGAAGCAAAAGGAGTCCGCGCCAGGCGCAGGATCTCCCGCTCTCGCGGCCCCAGTTCCGGCGCGGGCTGCTTTTTCTCGGGCGGGTCGGAGGGGTGCGGCATGACGGGGTCTCCTCGGTGGGCGTACCCCCTCCGCTGCGGCGTCGGGCGGCGTGAAGGTGGAGTGACTGCGGCTTGGCCGGCGAGTGCGACAGCAGCGGCCTCTCCCCCAGGGGCTGTCCGTACGGCGCTGCGCCGCAGGGGCAGCCCTGGAGGGAGGGGTATGTCAGGACCTGTTGTCGGAGGCGCCACGAACCTCGCAGCAGGCTGCGGGGATGCCCGTCACCTCGTGACGCGTGACGTCCGGGGCGATGACCCCGCCGCGCTCGCGCAGCTTCGTGGTGGACTTCTCGGTCAGGAGGACGGTGGCGTAGGTGCGCGTGCGTGCGCGCTCGGTTTCCGTGACCTGGCCTTCCAGTCCTTCATAGCGCTTGGGCTTGATTTCCGTGATCCGGACGTGGGCGCCTGTGGTGACGGCGGCGGCTCGCAGGGTCCTCAGGGTGCTGAGCCGCTGCTTGCCCGCGCTGAAGATCTTGTGCACTTCCTCCTGGCTGGCCTGGTTGAGGATGAAGTTGAGCGCGTCGTCGAGCTTGCCGGGCATGGTGAATCCTCCTGGAGTGGTCAGGGAGGGGGTGCCGCGGATGGCTGCGGCCGGATAAGTTAATAATAGTGGAACACGGCTGAGAGGCAATCCCCTCTTGACCTGCGGAAACGAACGCAATGGGAGGGAGAGGGGGAGCTGCCCGCGTGGAGGTCGGTTCCACGCGGGCAGCCGAGCGGCGCAGATGCCGGCCCAGGGCTCAGGATGGGAGGGTCGGGGAGCCTGCCGGAGGAGATCAGGCCGCCGCCTTCCTCCCTTCTTCCCCGGCCCCGCCAGTGGCCACCGGCGGTTCGGGGTCCGGCGGCCGGTGCGGTGCCACGGCCTGCTGCTCGACCTCGGAGAGGGTGTATCCCTGCTCCTCCAGCCACAGCAGCCACCGGGCCTGTGAAGGGTTCAGGCGCACCCACGCCTTGGGCTCGCGCAGGTCCCACTCGTACGCGGCGGCGACCAGGGCGAACAGGGCGTTGCCCTCCCTGGGCTTGCCCGTCCGCTCGACCGCCTCGGGCAGGGCCTCCTTCTTCGTCCCGAGGAACCGGGCCACATCGTCCTTCTCGTCCTTCCAGGACCAGGCCCGGTAGAAGTACGGCCCGGTCATCACGACGTGCAAGGCCATACGCCTCGTGGCGTCCGGCACTGCCTTGCCCCGGGCCATGGCCGTGATGAAGTCCTTGCGGACCTCCCGCGCCGCGCGCCACATCTTGTTGCCCTCGCGGACCCGCGCGGCCTCCGCCTTCTCCCGCTCGCTCTTGGGGTTCTTCGGTGCCCGCGCCTCCGGCCGGACCTTGTGCCCGTGCTGCTCCGGGTCCGTGCAGTGCCACACCGCCCGGTGCTCGTCGTCCAGCCGGGCACTGTGGCCGGGGCATCCGCTGTGGTTGGCCTCAGTCAGCGGGTGCCCGAGCCGGGTGGTCAGCTCCGACAGCGGCCGGGACGTGTCCTTCGGGCCCCAGTCGTAGGTGGGCTTCGGCGGGAGCAGCGGGATTTTCGCGTCGGCCAGGGCCTGCTCAGCCTTCTGCCGCGCCTGGTGGTCGGCCAGCTCCTGCCGGAGCAGCGCCATCGTCTGATTCCAGTGGCCCCGGCCGCCCTTGCCCTCGGCCTCGTCCTGCGCCTTGGCCTTCTCCAGCCGGTCCTGAGCGCGGGGTACGTCCTCGACCTCGTGGAGGTCGGCCATCTGTTCCAGGTCCATCCCCTGGGCCGTGGCCCGGCGCAGCGCGTGGTCATCGAGCTGGGACGCCTGGCGCGCACGGGTCAGCGCGCCGCGAGGTAGGTTCAGCGCCCGGGTGGCCTTGGCCTGCTCCCCGGGATCCAGCTCCAGGAGCAGCACCTCGTAGTTGCGCGCGGTGTCGCGGGCGGTTATGCCCTGGCGGTGGGAGTTCTCGATCTGCGAGAGCAGCCGCGTCAGACCGTTCCTGCCGACCAGGTCCTCGCGGATGATCGCGGGGATGGTCCGCTGAGGGCGGCCGTCCTTCTCGGCGCTGGCGTTGGCGGCCTGCTGGGCCTGGGAGCGCCGCCAGCCCTTGAAGACGCCGTACCGGCCACCGGGCTTGGGGCGGACGTGCACGGCATCCTGGACCCCGAGTTCCCTGACCGAGGCCAGAAGTTCCGGGTCGGGCTCGGTGTCCGTCTCACGGGCGTTGCTCTCGTCCCGGTCGAGCAGGGCAGGGTCGAGCTGGACGATCTGCGGCTCCGGTTCGGCTGCGGGGGCCGCCGTCACGGCGGGCGGCTCCGGGGCGGCCTGGGGTCCGGCTTTCTTGGCTGCTGGGCGGGTCTGCGTCTTCGCGGACACGTATGCCTCCTGGCTGGCTGTTCGGCGTTGCCGGGCGTCACCCCGACAACGTTGATAATAGTGGAATTATGGGGGAGGGGAAGCCCTTGCCGACCTGCGGAAATCCCCTCCCCGAGAGCCGTTAGTGCCAGCCGGGCAGTTCGGCCAGGAAACCGAACAAGGCTTCCGCCTCCACTGGACTGACCCTCTTCAAGGTCAGGTCCACGTAATCCCCCTTGCTGGAAACCTCGGCCAGAGCGCAGGCCACTGTGCCTCCGTCCCAGCCGCGGCGGCGTTTCAGATCCTCGTGGCCACTGTGTCCGGTGCCCGGGAAGACGGCAGCCAGACGGCGGGCGATAGCCTCTCGCTGCTCCGCCTGGCGCGCCACGCGATTCCGCGCCTCCTGCTGCTCCTCGAACTTCGGCAGCAGCTCGTGGTGGATGAAGTCGGCGATGGCGGCCGCGTCGCTCTGGAGCGGCATGTGCATCCAGGGACCGACTTCGCTGCCCTTGGTCATACGCAGCTCAAGGGTCCAGTCAGCCGCAACGGACAGCGTGATGGCACGCCCGTGATCGTCACGGATCAGAACGTGGTCACCTCCGCCCTCCGCGTGGCATCCGGGGCCCATCAACTGGGCCACGGTGGAAGCCGGCAGATCGCTGGCGGTCTGGATCAGCCTTTCGTGCATTGGAGTTCTCCTGTCTTGGACTGGCGGCGGACGGGTTGCTCGGGGTCTCCGGGGCGGGGCCGGTCGTTTGTGTCAGGGCAGTCGACGGGCGTCGAGAGCGCGGATCTCCGGGGTCTTTTCGGGGAAGGAGCACCACACGCCTCCCATGGCCCCGGGCTGGGTGAAGTAGCGCACGATGCGGGCACGGTCCGAACCTCCCGGCTCACTGTGGGATGCCTGGTACCAGTAGCCGGCCACGTTGAAAAGGACCGTGTCGGCAGGCCACCACCGCTCGGCGGAGGCGGTGAAGCTGCCCGGTCGCACGGCAGCCAGCTCCCGGCCGGTGCCCGGGTCGGCCAGTACGTACCGCCCTTCGTGCGCGAGGTCGGGCAGCAGCAGGTACCCCGGCCCCCAGTGGTCGGTGAGACTGCCGTGATAGGTCACCAAGGATCCGATGACAGGCTCATCGGCGGCGGACATGACCGCTCCTTCCTCCCTCGGGTCCGGTCACCGCCCCTTGCGGGTACGGGAGAGATCGACCGCCAACGCGGCCACGGCGGTGATCAGGGAAGCGGTGTCCCCGCCGAACGGAGCGGGGGACTGGTCGCTGGAGTCGTAAACGGACTGCGGTGCGGACCTGGTGCGGCGCGCCGTTAACCACGCCTGCCAACTGGCGTGTTCGTGCGTCGGGTGGCACAGCTGTGCGGTACGGCCGTCCCGTGAGGTCCCGCTGATGTGGAGCCTCATGCCGCGGGGCAGGCGGAGCTGGATGTACTCCTCGCCGGGGGGATTGACGATCCGGTAGCGCCATCCCCGCAGTGCGAGCGCCATGCCGAGCGCGTATCCGGCCGTGTCTGGAGGCGGGATGCGCGGGACCGGGGCCGCAGCTTCCTGAGGGGCGATGTGCTGGGCGCCGCCCGGCGGGCGGCGGGGGCCGGTGTTGTCCATGGCAGTTCCCTCGGCGGTTCGAAGAGGCGGTCATCGGGGGGCGCGGCGTGGGTGCCGGGGTGTGCAACGACGGCAGCAGTAGACGAGGCGGTCGGGGCCGCGTAGACGGGGGATGGTGTTCACCGGGACCGTCCCGGGGCAGCCGCAGTACAGGCACCGGCGGTCAACGAGAGGCGGGCATCCGGCAGCGGAATCGGGCAGGTCGTTGTACGCATGGCTGCGGGGGCGGCGGTGTCTCATGACCTCTCCTCGGGAGGGGGCGCGCCGGACCGGGAGCCCGGCGCACCCGGGTCTACCGGCCACGGATGACGTGCGGGTCCGTGCGGAGGACTGCCAGAGTGGCGCGGACGGCGGCCCGGGTCCTGCCGGACGGCTGCTTCCGGCCGAGTCCAGTGGCGGCCTGGTTGATGACGGCGTCGGCGACGTCCTCGCGGTGGCCGTCCCGGAAGAGGCGGAGCGCTACGGCGGTTGCCAGCCGGGACCGGTTGAAGCTCTCCGCCTCCTCGCCGGTGGCTTCGGGCAGGAAATGGCGGGCCACCGGGGGTAGTTCGGGCGGTGCGGGCAGCCAGTGAATGTAGATCACACGTGCGGGGCGCGGGCGGCGCCGGAGAATGCGCAGCATGGGAACCTCCTTCGACATCCATAATAGTGGAAGATGTTTGGCTGTGAACCCCCCTCCCACCAGCAGCTTTGCTCAGAACTCCGTGAACAGCTCTTCGAGATCACCGGGCCACGGGCACTCGTTCTCACACCACTCGAAGAACCTGGCACAGCTGCACTTGTCGGCTCGCGCCGTGATCTCAACAGGCGTGAACGCGTGGCGGTCCAGCGACCGGCCCCGCCGAAGTAGACCCAGGTCCAGTGAAGGTTGTAACTGCTCCTGGCTGTGCGAACAGGACCGTAGACGGTACCGAGCGTGTCACCCGGGAAACGAAACCGGTCTCCAAGCATCAGCTCGTGGATATAGGCGCTATCCGTCTCCGGCACTTCCCCCTCCCATCTCTCATCAGCATCAGGAAATGCCCAACGCGGGAGCCAGCGTGAGCCGTTCGCGACCCAGACCCCAGGCCATCCACAGGAAATCGCCGGTGATCGGCACGGACTTCACGGGCGGCGGTCCCCCGGCGCTCGGGCCCCGGGGGCGGCGTGCGGGGCGGCGGGGTTGCTGCACCCCTGTTCGGCGCACCAGTGCATGCCGGCAAAACTGACGCCGCCCCAGGCGGTCAGCGCCGCGGCCGCCAAACCGCGGGCCAGTGCGTTGAACGCCGCTGTGCAGTGCTTGCCGCCGAACAGCAGATCGTCGCCGTCGAACCCACGACCGGAGCGGCTGTGTGCGCCACGGCGGCGAGTATCTCCGGGTCCAGGTCGCCCAGCTCCTCGATGTGCAGCGGCACCGCAGCGGACAGAGCGACGGCCAGGTCGTCGGGAATGGCGGACTCCGAGGGCAGACGGCCCTGTGGTTCTGGATCCTCGGGAAAACGGGCACGGTGGGGGTGCATAGCGACTCCTAGGCTGGCTTGGCGCCGGCGGCCGCCGCTGAACAGCAGCGGGCCCTGGACACGGTGGGCGCGGGCCGGGTGGCGCACCTGAAGCAGTTCCGCCGCCCAGCGGTACCGGAGAGGCGGGACGGGGCCTCAGGTCAGCGGCGGCGGCCCGAGTGGGACACCGGCGGCGTAGGTGACGCCGTACTCGGGCGGCAACCGTTCGCCGCCCAGACCGGTGCAGGCGGCCTTGAAGACCTCTGCTTCGGAGATCGGGACGAGCCAGTTCTCCCGCAGCAGCCAGCCCCGGACCGTCGTACCTGTGTTTGTGATCGTCCGCATGAGCACACAGGCGGTGGTCACCGGCGTGGCGCCGAACGCGGCGCAGAACACCGCGTGAACGTCCCGGAGCCCTTCCGAACACCACTCCAGGGCGGTCAATCCGGTCTCGTCATCACGGCTGATGGAGAACGGGCAGACGGAGCGGAGCGCAGTGTTCCCGGCCTCGTGCGCTACGGCACAGATCAGATGAGAACCCGGACCCGCGGCACGGATCAGCTGGGTGAGGGCTTCCAGCGCTCGCCGTTCTGCGGCCCTCAAGGTGGCGTCATCGGGATGGTATTCCGGCATGGCTTCCTCCTCTGTGGCGCGGCGGGGGGGCGTCGTCAGGCAGTGCAGCGGCCATGGCCCTGTCCGGTCGGGCCGGCCGTCCGGACGGGGCTGGGCACAGCTGGGGTCGGCGGGGCGCACGACGGCCGCAGCGCGGCGGCCGTGCTGCCCGGGCGTACCGCGTGGCCCTAGGCAGGGACGGCCCTCGGCCGCCGCCCCGGGGTGCCCGGGGCGGCGGCCGGTCACCTCAGACCAGCGGCGGCGGCCCGAGCGGCGCGCCAGCGGCGTAGGTGACGCCGTACTCCGGTGGTTGCACGTCACCATCCGGACCAGTGCAAGCGGCGTCGAAGATCTCTCCCTCGGAGAGCGGCGTAAGCCACTGTCCCTGAAGGCGCCAACCCTGGACCCTTGATCCCTCCTCCGTAAGGGTCCGGACGAGCACACCGGCGCCGATCACCGGTGCTACGCCGAATGCGGCGCGGAACACCACAACGACATCGACAGCCTTCTCCGGGCAGTAGCGCACCCTGTCTTCGCGGTCCACCGAGACCGTGCAACTGGCGTGGTACGCGCTGCCTTCGCCCTCCACCGCGACAACGGAGATCTGATGAGAACCCCGGCCCGCAGTGCGGACCAGCCGCGTGAAGGCTTTGACTGCTCGGTGCCCTGCGGGATCGGCGAAGGCGGAATCGAGTTCCGGCATGGCATCCTCCATGGCTTCCCCGTCGTTGGGGGAGCGGATAGCTGGCATTGACCGGCGTCGGCCGACTCAGACCGACCGGCTGACGGCGGGCACGCCGTGGGCGGCCACGGCGTGCCCCAGAAGAGCGGTGGGCCGGGAGTGCCGCACCCCTGGGCAGGGATGCGGCACCCGGTCACCGGCCTAGGAAGCGTGCGCGGCGGCCGCCCGGAGCGCGGGCAGTGCCTGGGTCTCCAGATCGTGCGCCGCGTCGGCGTCGGGGATCGTCTGCGCGACGGACGTCACCGCCTGCATGACGCCTCCGGCGGTGGTCTGTCCACCCTTGATGAAGTGGGCGAAGATCTCCTGACGGACCTGTTCCGCCATACCGAGCCCCTTGGTGACGACCTCGACCGTCTTCTGCGGGTCCTTGATCTCCCGTCCTGCGTCCCGCTCGATCTCCCGCAGCTTGGTCTCGACGTACTCCGGGTTGAGGAACTGCCGGACCGCGTCGGCGGTCTTGGACGTGATCACTTCGAGGATCTTCTGCTGGGTGGCGTCCGACCACCGGACCACGCCCTCCTCGTGCCTGCCTCCCAGATGGACGGACCGCATGACGTCCTGGGACATAGTGAGCCCGTTCTCACACACCCGGACCACCGCACGCGGCGTGAGGGTGTAGGCACCGGCTCCGACTTCGCTGTTGGTGATCACGAACCCGGCCGACACCATCGGCAGCTCCTCGCCGGACTGGCCGGTGAACGGCGACCGGTACCCGCGCAGCAGTTCGCGGGCCCGGACCTCGACCGCTTCGGACTCCACGCGCACGATCATGCGGCGGTCGGTGAGGTCGCACCCGGTGATCCGGACCGGATGCCCGGCGTCCTGCACCCCCTGAAGGGTCGCGGCGAGGATGTCCTCGTGGTCGATCTGCTTGTAACTGGGCGACAGGAACGCACGCGCCACGCCAGCACCCGGGTTCCTGTCCGGGCCTTCCTCACCCTTGAACGCGCGCACCATGAACGTGCGGTCGGGGGCCGCCTCCAGCCATGCCGAGACGTTCAGGTCGTACAGGTCCGGAAGTTCGGCGCGCATCCGGCGCAGGTACCCGGCCGGGATGCCCAGCTTGGCAGCGATCCCCTCGTCGGCAACGGTCGTGGGCCGGTAAGCGCCGTCGACGATCGTCACGCCGTCCGCGCTCACCACAGGGTCCACCCCGCTGACCACGAGGTTTCCACCCTGCGCGGTGAGGTTCGACGCGGACGCGACCATGTCCAGCTTCCGGCCCCGCTGATCGGCCAGAACGGCGAGCAGATCGGACAGTTCCGCGTTACGGGTGCCGGTGTGGGGGGCGCGTTCGGTGGCGCCGCCTTCGGCGGTCTGCTGAGTCATGCTCTCCCTCTCGTTGGTGTTCGGCGGTTGTCCGGGCGTCACCCCGAACAACTTCAATAATAGTGGAATTTGATGGGGTGGCAATCCCTCATCTGACCAGGGGATTCCCTCTCGGGGCGCGGCCCTTGCGCCGACACAGCGAAACGGCCGGCGCCTGGACACACAGGTGCCCGGGGGCGGCCAGTCGGCCACCCCCGGGCGCTGCCCTCACAGCAGCGTCACGCTCTGGGGTCGCACCTGGGACAGAACGGGCCTACCCGGCCCGGGGAACGTCTTGTGCAGCGCATACCGGGTGTCCGTACGCCCGGATGCGTCCGTTCCGTGTGTGACCTCGGTGACGTAGAACCTCTCACCCCACCGGGGCAGATAGGACCCGTGGTACTCGACCGCCCGCCCCAACTCCGGGGCGCTGCTGCGCGTTCTGGAAGTGAACGACTCCACGGAGTCCAGTAGGCGCCCCGTGGACGTGCTGGACAGTGGGGTGCCCCGAAGGTCGGAGACTGCGGCGGCCCTGGCGGCTGCTGCCCAACCAAGATCGAATGCGCGGGCGAGAACCCGGGCGGCGTCCAGAGGAATCCTGCGGCCGTGGCGCGCCAGTAGTGCGCTGCGCAGAATGGAGAACTCCCGCCTACTACGCTGCCTTTCCTGGAAGGATACAGGCGCGCTTGTAGGCTCCGGCGACTTCCCATGCTCCGTGAAACTGTGACCGTACATTGTCTTGTCCTCGCTCACGACTTCTCCCGTGTTGGCTTTTCCGGTTCCGGACGGGGCCCGCCCCTATCGGGGCGGGCCATTGAACGGAGGTCAGGAGAGAAATCCTCGGGAACGGAGGAGTTCACCGACCATGAGCGCGATTCCCTTGGGCTTGTAGGACTCCCACCGGGCGATTTGTACGGGATTCACCGGCTCCGGGTCTTCGGGGGGAGTGATCCTCTCGTGAATCACCCGGACGCTGTCCCCAAGATTGGCGGGCATTTCCAGGATGACCGCACCCGCGCGAGTCTCGAACCGAATGCCCGTGTACGGCGCATCGGCGTTGTGCACGATCTTGGCACCGGCGCGAACACAGTTGAGCGGCAGTTCGTTTGCGATGGTGCGGGCCTTGATGGCTTGAGGGGTGTTCGGGGCGGAAACCCCGCCGTCAACTTTCCGAACGATTCCGTTACGGATCTCGATTTCCACGCTTGGCCTTTCCGTTGGATTTCGGCGTATGCCGGGACGTCACTCCCGAACGCCTCAATAATAGTGGAACATTCCCCGCTTGGGAACACCTGAGGCGGCGGCGAGTCGAAACACCTTCAGGGGCATAATGTGCAACAAAAGCCGGAACAAAATGGGAGACAACAACGGCAACAGCCGCACTCGACGCACCGAGGGATTTGCCCTGCTCAATGGACAACTACCTACGCCCGACAGGCTCTGACTTCCCCTCTGCGCGCACCGTTCGCCAATGCGGGCGGAACGGGCGGGCGCTCCGGGAAACCACGGCCGGGGGCCGCATCGGGCCTCCGGCCAGGCACAGGACGCGGCGCACATCGGCGCACGCTCCATGCCGGTGAGGGGATGCCGCATTACCGCCAACGCTACATAGTGCATCAATCTGATGCACTCGCCACACTGGAACCCGCACGGAACGAGCGACCCTCACCCCTCGTAGCCAGCCCGGGCCCGCGCCAGCGGGCCCCAAGGTTCTGGAGGCGTAGCCGGAGGGACCGTCAGGCGGGGGAGCGCAGCGGACCCGCCCAGGAGTGCGGAGCACTCCCCAACTCCCGTACTGGAGGCCCGACTAGCCGCACCTGACTCCCCGCCAGCCACGACCGCGCGATGCGCGGCCAGCCGGGCGCGCAGCGGCCGGCCTCACCGGTCCCTGGAGCGCAGCGGAGGGGACCGCCCTCGCATCGCGAGGGCC